>CAZNYK010000048.1:0-26754 GCA_964577215.1 uncultured Saprospiraceae bacterium | reverse complement strand
TACCGTTTCACCACCTTATGGAACTCCAGCGTTTTCCCATTCTCCAGGCGGATCAAGTGCAGGCCCGGCGGAAAGCTGCCGGCTTGCACGGTGGCTTTTTCCAGGAGGACTCCCTTGTAAAGCGCCTGCCCGTTGGCGTGCAGCACTTCGAAGCGCAGCGGCCTGGCATTGCCCGGGTATTCGATGGTCAGTTCACCGGATACCGGATTGGGGTACACCCGGAAGACAGGAGTGGGAACCGGCGCCGCAACGGAAGTGACAGATTGCAAATAAGCGCCTAAGAAGCCGGACAGATCGAGCCGTTGCAGCTTCTGCTCGGTAGTGACCAAAGACTGGGAAAAGCGCTCGTTGGAGAGGAAATACGAAAGCCCGTCGGCAGTGGCGATGCCTTCCACCTGGTGAAACGGGAGCGTTACGCTGATCTTTCTCTTGTTGCCGGCGAAAAAGTCGCGGCCGGGGAAGTCGTACAGCAAAAACAGGAAAGGCTGAAGCAACGGACTGTACCCGCAAAGGGCGATCAAGCGCTTGTCTTCGAGCCAGGCAGCCCCGGTGATCAGCCCCTGCACGTCATGCACGGCCCGGAATTGCGCCACCTGCGTGCCCGGCGCTTTGGGCAGGACATAGACGCTGCTTTTCCGGCTGACCCACTCTTTGGTGAACAGGTAAATGCTGTCTTCTGCAACGATGAATGCCTCGCAGTCAAAATCGGTGTTGTTGGGGCCTGTGTCGCTCAGGTCGGTTTGCAGGGAATAGGAAAACCAGATGGTATCGATGAGCGGCTGCCCGGCGAGGAGGGAAGCTTTCTCCACCCTCATGATGTGCAGGTCGGTCCGGTTCCCGCCGGCATTGTTGCCGAAATCGCCGATATAGAAGTAGGTGTCGTCCTGGGCGATTTCTTCCCAGTCGGTATTCGCGGTACCGGTCAGGGGATAAGCCTGGTAATTGGGGATGTCATTGGTATCCAAGGCGTAGAGATGGATATCGGCGTCGTCGTTGTGCGTCCAGAGAAGGCCGTTCCAGATGAGCAGGCCGGAGCTTTCTTCCAGCGCGGGCGGCAGGTTCCAGCTTTGCAATACGCCGGTGGAAGCCGGGTTGTAGGCGCAACTGCCATCGTTCTGCGTGGCGGCGGAATTGTAATTATTGGCTAAGGGATCGGTGCATCCGGGGGTTTGCGCATGCAAGCCGGCCTGATGAACGATCAATGCAAAAAGGAGGAAAATCTTTTGCATGGCGTGGTCGGATTGGGTGTATTATAAAAGATCAAAATTGAGGCATCTGTTCACCACACAAACGTAGCCGCCGATTCCGCCGGCAAGTGTGTCAGCGCTTTTTTGCCGTTGAATGCGATATTGAATAATTGGGCGGTAGCGCCGTCATTGAGCACAACCATCACCATCTTCCCGTCCGGGCGTTTGAATGCCGCATGGTGGAGCGGGGCGGCGCTTTCGCTTTGAATCCGCACAGAACCGGGCGGTACGAACACCGATATCTGGGCGATGACGTAGTACGATACATTCCGGGTGAAAATATTGCCGTCAATGGTCAATGCGCCTTTGCACTGGGTGCAGCCGCCCGGCGTGTGAGGCCTGTATCCGGGATCATTGGCGAGATTCCACTCGAGCGCGTTTACAGACCAATTGCGGAGACTGCCTATGATCACGTTCTTGGTATGCCAGAGGAAATCTTCGCGAAAAGTGCCGTTGGCGCCCGTCCATTGTTCGGTAAAATACAATTTTTTGTCCGGGTGGGCATTGTGCACCGTGCTCAAAGCGGAAATATCGCCGGCATACAGGTGGAAGGCGCTGCCGTCCACGTATCTCCGGGCGACGGGGTCGTTGAGTATGGATACCGGGTATTCCGGGCGGTCGCAATTGTGATCCCAGATGACAATTTTCGTGGCAATGCCGGCCGACTCGAAGGCGGGGCCCAAGTGGTCCCTTACAAACTCGGCCTGCTCGGCAGCGCTCATCACCAGGCTGGGGTTGTTGCCGCCGTGCTGAGGCTCGTTTTGCACGGTGACGGCGTCTATCGGGATGCCTTGTTCGGCCATGGCCCGAATGTACTTGACAAAATACTGGGCGTACACCGGGTAATACTGCTTCAGCAGGCTGCCGCCCACGGAATTCCTGTTGCTTTTCATCCAAACGGGGGCGCTCCAGGGGGAAGCCATTAGCTTTATGCCGGGGTTGATGCTCAAAATCGATTTCAGGAGCGGGATGAGATGGATGGTATCTTTGGAAAGGCTGAAGTGATCCAGGTTGAGGTCTTGCTGGTCTGCAGGAATATCGTTGTAACTAAATACCTGCTCATCGAGGTCGGAGGCGCCCATGCTCAGCCGGAGGTAACTGACGCACATTTTCTTTTGGTCGCACCTGAACAGCTCTTCCAGCAGCAGATTGCGGGCGCCGCTGTTCATGCCCCGGATCAGGAGCGCGCTGCCGCCGGTCAGGGTATAGCCGAATCCCTCCACTGCCTGGTAGGAGACCGTAGAATCCACGGCGATCACCGGGTAGGTGTTCGCGGAAGTGGTGAAGGCCGTCGGGGTGGTTTGTTTTTCGAGCAGTACGCTTCGATCTGCTTTGGTCATCCAAACGTCTATGTCGTTTTGCACGGGTTTGGGGCCGGGCGGCTGAGGCATTTCATGGTTGTTTTTATTACAGGCCATGAGGGAGAGCCACGCTGCGGCGATCAGGTAAATCAAATTTATGTGTATCCGCATGATAGAGTCAGATTTACGGGCGCCGCAAATCTATTGAAACACCCTGATGTAATCAATGAACATTCTCTGGGGAAAAACGGTGGTTTGATCGGGGTATCCTGGCCAATTGCCCCCTACTGCGACATTGAAAAGGAAAAACTGTCTCGCATTGAACGGATAAACGGCATTGCCGAAATCCGCCTCCGACATACTGTAATACAGCCTGTCGTCTAAGTACCATGAAATGGTGTCTTCTTGCCAAATGATGGAGAACACGTGAAATTCGTCAGAAAAGTCTCCGGATGCAAGCACGGTGCTTCCGCCCTGATACAGGTGGCCGTTGACGCCCTTCCAATGCAGGGTGCCGTGTACTTTATTCGGCTCGGAGCCGATCAGTTCCATAATGTCGATCTCGCCGCAAACGGGCCAACCCACCTGGCTGATATTGGCGCCGAGCATCCACAAGGCCGGCCATATGCCTTTTCCTTTGGGCAGTTTTGCCCTGATGTCTATTCTTCCAAACTGAAATTCTCTTTTGTTTTTGGTGGTGAGGCGGGCAGAGGAGTAGAGGAATCCCTCAATATTGTCTTTTCTTGCCTCGATGATGAGGTTGCCCTCTGAGACGAATACGTTTTTGACCCGGGATGTATAATACTGGTGCTCATTGTTGCCCCAACCATTATTGCCGTTGCCGGTCTCGTAATTCCAGGAGGCCGTATTGAGCGCATTGCCGTCAAATTCATCACTCCAGACCAGGGAGTAACCCGGGTAGGTCAGAGGCGACCTGTACCCGTCATCGGCTGTCGGGAGCCGGGCGCCGTTTTCATTGACAATGGTGCAAACGGCCACTGAATCCGCCAGGGTGCATCCAAGGGGTTGGAACAGCTCCACTGAAAAATCAGTATTCGACTGCCGGAGATTATTTCCCGCGATTTCCACTTCAAAACTCGCCGTCAATTGACCGGCGGGAATGGTAATGGCGCCTGTTTTGTCAAAAAAATCGGCGTTCAATCGCGCCGTTCCTTCCTTGAGCCGGTAATTGACGGACACATTGGCAGCGGATTTTGCGCTCAAAGTGACAAAAAAGAAGGCGGACGAATTAGTGGGCAACCTTTCGGCGCTGATATCCGCCACCGTCAGGGACGGCAAATTTGGCGTATCCGGCAGGGCCGTGTCTTTACTGCAAGAGACATTCGCCCAAAATGAAATGAACAAGGTCAGTATTAGCATCGGAAAACGGATTGCTGGTTTCATAAAGCGTTTTTTTCGTCGGGAATATACTCGATAGACAGTGATTTGCGAATTTGGGTTTTTGCAAATCATTGGCTATCAGTTATCCCGATGAAAAATGGTTTACATTTTTTCGCAAACCATTTTTCGTCGGGAAAACATGGATCGAAGCTGTCTCTTTCGATACAGCCTCGACCCATGCCGGTATTCCAGCCTGATAATTACAGAGCTTTGAGTTTGAGATACCAGGCATTGCCCGTTTCCGTACCCTGAGCTCTCAGATACATGTATGTAGGAGTCAAAACCATTATTTCAAATTCCTTCTGCAAGGCGCCGTACCCGATAAAGGTATTAACACCCGACAAGAGGATCGCCGTTTTGGTAGAGGGCGCCGATGCGGGAATCCCCGTGGACGAAGGCACAAAACTGAAACTACTGGAACCCCCGGCGTAGGTATAACACCCTTCGCCGCCGCTGGCAGGAATGCCCGGCAAACCTCCGGCCAAGCTACCCGTTTTGGTAAATGCGCCGTCGGGCGAATTCACGTCCAAAGAATAGCCGGCGGGAATTTTGTTGAACTTGAAAGTAGTGGTGTAAAAGCAGTTGCAACACTCCACTTTTTCGTTTATGGCTGCCGACCACCAATCCGGCCCACTGCTGTTGTCGCTCCAGGGGCCTACGCCGAAATGGCCGGGCACGCTTGCATCCACTACCCAGGTTTTGGAGCTGCCGCCCGTGAGATTATTGATAATAGACGCATCGGGCGTGAAATTGCTTTGCACCGTGATCTCCAAAGTGGCCGTAGAGGATGTGCCTCCCCTGCCGTACACCACAGCCGTAACGACGTACTGATTGACGCCTAATTTGGTGTATTTCCGCTCCGCCTTTCCCGTGGGCAGGTTGACCAAGGTGATGCCGTCGGAGGCGTCGTAGTCAATCCTGTAGTTAAGGGCGTCGTCGGCCGTTAGGGTGAATTTGACATCGCCGGAACCATCGCCGTAGGGCGTTACATCCGTTTTGCCGACGATATCCGCACTGATGACGATATTGGACGGAGGCGTGAGCTCTCCCAATGAAAAATCATCGGTTTTGCTGCATCCCAAGGCCATCGATGCTACAGCTATGAAAATTAACTTTCGATCAAACATGGTCATTGATTTTTAATTGGTTAATCTGAAATTATCCACGTAGATAATGTCGCCGGCTCCGTCTTGCGAGTCGTTGAACCTGAGTACGAGTTGGGTAAACTTGGTACCGGCAGGAATGGCGCTGATGCTGCTGAAGTCGAAAACCAATTCTTCCCAGGCATTGGAAGTCGTAAAAGGCACTTTCAAAACTGCGACTCCGTTGGGCGGCCCGTCAATGGACCCCTCCAGTTCCACATTGAGCGATTTGCCCACGTTTTCAGGCCTTGGGTTGTAAGCCAGCACCTTGATCTTGTTGCCGTACCCGAAATTGGCGGGAATATTGAGCGGGCTGTAGGTGCCGCTCCAACCTTCGTGTCCTCTTGTGAACTTCCCGACTTTCGCGCTTGTATTCAGCCCTGAAGGATTCGGGTTGTCTGCTTTTTCAAACTGCTGACCACCGCCGAACGTCCCGAAAAAGTAATCCACATCAGGATGCTCAAAGTCAATCGGGAAGCCGAAGAGCGTTTTGGTAAAGGTCGTAGTGGCAGCGCCGCCGCTCAAGGCCACCACCCTGAGGGTGAAGGGGCCGCCCGTTGCCGGGTAGGTATGCGGAGGCAATTCCTCGCCGATGGCCATAGGAGTACCGGTTTCGTTGGCCACATCGCCGTAGAACACCAAAAACGATTTGGCATACAAGGCCGAGGCTTTCACCCTGGTTTCCCCCGATAGGGTAACCACTAAGTTTTCCGGCGCTCTGTACGTGAGTTGCAGCGGATAAGACTGGCTGGTGATTTTGCCGGCAATGTCCACATAGTCAATTTTCACGGTGTAATTTCCTTCCGGGTAGGAGTGCACCACGCTTTCGCCGGGGCGCACCGTCGCAGCGGCGGCGCTGCCCGTGCCATGGCCGAAATTGACGATGGCCGAAGAAAAACCCTCGCCGAGGGGCGTGATCCTGACGTTGCCGGAATTATCGTCGCTGATTTGGAATATTTTTGAAAAATTGCCCGATGTGGCTGTATCAATAAACGATATGTCCTCATCTATTCCCGCAAAATCCGTACAACCGGTTGCAAGGGTCAGCAACAACAGCGAACCAAAAATCTTGAATATTTTCATGATAAACTGATTTTTACGGTGATTAATATCCAGGATTCTGTACCAATAATGTGCCCTGTACCTCCCTTTCGGGTATTGGGAATACCTCGTGTTTGTTGGCAACAAAGCCCCGGGAGGCTAATTTGGCGGCTGCATCGCCCCATCTGACCAGGTCGAAAAACCGGTGTCCTTCTCCGGCCAGTTCCAACCTGCGCTCTGCCTTGATGGCCTCCAAGGAGACCGGCACTGAAGCAAGGCCGACGCGCGCTCTCACGGCATCCAGCAATGCCTGGGCGCGAGCGCCGGTACCGCCCAGCGCTTCTGCCTCCATGAGGTAGGTGTCGGCCAACCTGATGATGGGCGTATTTTGCCTGTAATTCAGTTCCAAAGCGCCTCCGCCTGTCCTGACGTCCGAACGCCTGGGCAAGAATTTGTTCAGAAAATATCCCGTATTCTGGTAGCCGGCAATATAGCTGGCCAGTCCCGCAGCGCTCAAAGCCTCGAGGTCGAAGACGGTGGCTTCAAAACGCGGGTCATCTTTAATAAAATCGTAAAAATCCTGTGTAAACACATTGAAACTCCATCCGCTCGGCAGATCGGGCGCAGGGGAACCGGCAGGCTTGGAATAACTCCTGGGGCCTACCATGACATTGAGCGTATTGCCTTCGTCGCGGGCGCTTCCCCACCATCCCCAATCCGAGTTGCCAACGCCGGAGTGCGAGCATTCCAGGATGACTTCCGAATTGAATTTATTATCCGTCACCCACAGGTCGGCAAAATTGAGCAGCAAGCGATACCCGTACTGGCTGGTAGAGCCGGGCACGCCGTTGACTTCAGCGAACTGGGCGGCAGCCGCGGCGCCTTTGTTTTGGTACAGCAGCGCTTTGCCCAAAATGGCCTGGGCGGCGCCTTTGGTGATACGGCCGCCATCTGTGGCCGGGTTGATCGTAGGAGGCAATACGGCAATGGCATCTCCCAGGTCTTTTTCGATCTGGGCATATACTTCTGCCGGGTTGGCCTGTTTGACGGTGTACATGTTGGTAGCGGTCAAGGGTTCCAATATCAAAGGAACATTCCGGAACAAACGCACAAGATTGAAATAATAAAAGGCTCTCAGCGTCTTGGCTTCTCCTTCGAACCTGGCCTTGAGAGTCGGGTCCATGACGGTGGATGGCAATTTGGAAAGCAGCGCATTGGCTCTGAAAATGCCCTGGTAATGGTCGCTCCAGAAACTGCCCGGCATGATGGTCGGGTTGATCGTATAATTGGAAAACCCTTGAATGCCTGCTCCATCCGTAGCGCCGCCGCCGCCGGCGAAATGATCGTCGGAACCAGCGTTCATCATGGAGATCATGTTTTCAAACCCACCCGAATTTTTCCTCAGCACGTCATATACGCCGACCAGCGCGGAAAAGGCCTGGTCTTCGTTGGCGTAGTAGTTTTCAGTCAGAAATTGCCCGGCAGGAGTGACTTCCACAAAGTCTTCGGTGCAGGCTGTGAAAAAGAGGATCAGCCCCGCAATCCATATATAATTAAGTGACTTCATTTGTGTTTTTGATTTGAGTGTGAATTAAAACTGTACCTGAATGCCGCCGATGAACGATCTGGCCTGGGGATAAAACCCCTTGTCGATGCCGAACACACCACCCCCGATTTCAGGATCGTAGCCGGTGTACCGGGTCAAAGTCAGCAAGTTTTCGCCGGTGATGTAAAACCGGATGCGGCTGGCGGTAATCCTTCCCGAAACCCGTTCAGGAAGGGTGTAACCCAATTGTACGAGCTTCAGGCGGGCATAATCGCCGTCTTCGAGGTAAAAATCCGACATTCTGCCGAAATTGCCGTTGGTGTCGTTGCTGGTAAGTCTCGGGAAGGAATTCGAGGTGCCTTCACCTGTCCATCTGCTCAAGGCCTCCGTCTGGAAATTGGAATTGCTGATGTCCAACCTCCTCAGTCCCTGGAAGATTTGGTTACCGCCGGCGCCTTGGGCGAAGATCATAAAGTCAAACCCTTTAAAATCCAGGTTTAAGGTCAGACCATAGGTGTACTTGGGAATGTTGCTGCCCAGGAAGGTTTTGTCCAGGTCGGTGATACTGCCGTCGCCATCGACGTCTGTCCACCTGAAGTCGCCCGGGCGGGCATTCGGCTGTATCGGCGTGCCGTCGGCATTTGTATAAGCGGCGATTTCCGCTTCGTTCTGGAATATGCCGTTGGTCTTGAATCCGAAGAACGAGTTATACGACTGGCCGACCGCGGTACGGGTTACTACGCCCATTGACTGGAAGGAGGCGTCGCCTATAATAAATGTGGCGTCGGAAGCCACGAAAGTGACCTCGTTATTCAGATAGGAGAAGCTCCCGTTGGCTTTGATATTGAGATCGCCGATCCGCTTGTTGTACCCCAGTTCAAGTTCAATACCGGTGTTTTCCATATCGGCTACGTTGCCTACAGGCGCGCTGGAAACGCCCACATATCCGGGGATATTGATGGGGCGCAAAATGCCGGTAGTGGTTTTGTTGAACAGGTCAACGTTCAGGCTCAGGTTTCTGAACAATTCAGCTTCAAAGCCGATATTGGCCTGGCTGGTTTCTTCCCATCTGAGATCCGGGTTGTCCAACGAGGTAGGAGCGTATCCGGTAGTGATAGCCCCTGAATTGCCCAATGTGTAGTTGAAACCGCCGGCCACGGTAGCCAGGTAACCGAAATCGCGGATGGCATCATTTCCAACCACGCCATAACCGCCCCTGATTTTCAGATAGGAAATGGCCTTGTTGCCCTTCCAGAAATCTTCGTTAGACACTACCCATCCCATCGACACCGACGGGAAAACGCCGTATTTGTTGTTGGCGCCGAACCTGGATGACCCGTCTCGCCTGATGATGCCTGTGAGCAGGTATTTTTCACGGAAATTGTAGTTCATCCTGGCAAACAGGGAGGAAACCCTGTGCTCCACCATGTCGTAGGAGTACGTGGTGCGGCTGGTAGCCGGAATATCAAATGCAAAGGAGGCGTCTTTGTAATCGTTGACCGGGAGATCGAACATGGTCGTACCCGACCCGCCGCCGATGTTCTCCACATAAGCCCCCTGGCCCAATAAAACGGAAAGCTGGTGGTCGTTGAACGACTTGTTGTAGGCGATGGTGTTTTCTAAGTTCCAGTTGAAAACGCTGTTTTCGCTTTTGCCATAGCTGTTTTGCGCAGTCTGGCTGGTCGCGCTCAGGTAAAACACCGGCGTAAAACCAACGCCGCCCCAGAAGGCCCGCTTGATGCCTACGCTGGACCTTACCGTGATGTCGTTCGTTATCGCGGCTTCCAGGAAGGCATTGCCGACGATGTCCTCCGACCAATCGTAAACGCCCCGTCGCGTTTCAATATAAGCCAAGGGATTGCGCATTTCCTGGCCCACCAAGGAGGAGATGCCGTATGGATTGCCGGCGGCATCCCTGATCACGGGATTGACGCTGTAGGGCGCCGCATTGGCCAGCGCGGGGTCCGTCTCGACAACCGGGGTGATCGGGTCGAGGTTGATGGCCGAACTCAGCACGCCGCCATACTCATCGGTAGCGCCGATGCCCACCGCTTTCTGGCGCGCGTAGCCCAAGGTTTGCCCGAACGTGAATATCCGGGATATCTTATGCGTAGAATTGATCCTGAAGCTCGTCCGGTTGAAGTTTGATATGTCAGTAGCCACGATGCCCTGCTGGTCCTGGAGACCTGCGGAAACGTAAAAGGAGGAGTTGGCATTGCCGCCGCTAAGACTCAGTTCGTGCGAGTACCGGCGCGCTCCGTAGTTGAAAATCTCTTTTTGCCAGTCGGTGCCTGTACCCATATCGATATTGGGAAAAAGCACATCGCTGCCGCCGGCCACAGACCGTTCGTTGAGCAAGGCTGCATACTGGGAGGCATTCAGCAGTTTCAACACCTTTTCAGGAGCCGAGGTGCCCATGAAACCGTTGTAACTGACGTTGAACTTGCCTTCCTTTCCTTTTTTGGTAGTAACGAGAATAACGCCAGTGGCTGCCCTGGTACCATATATGGCCGCTGATGCAGCATCCTTGAGTACTTCTATGGATTCAATATCCGATTGGTTGAGATAGCCGATACCGCCGGCATCAACCACCACGCCGTCCACTACCCACAATGGGTTGTTGCCGGCATTGCCAAAGGTCGTGACACCCCTGATCCGGATGGTAGAGGGCGAACCGGGCTGCCCGGAGTTCTGCGCAATGGTCACCCCGGATACCCTGCCCTGCAGCGACTGCTCTACGCGGCCGCTGGGCACTTTTTCTAGGTCCTTGGTTTTCAGGCTTGAAATAGCCCCGGTGACGACACTTTTCTTCTGAATGCCATAGCCTACAACTACGACCTCCTCCAGCAGGGCGCCCTCGACCAGCGACACATTGACGATATTATCCGTTCCCAAGGTTACTTCTTTTTCCGAATAACCCGTGTAAGAAAACACCAGGACATCGAAGCCTGCCGGAACCGATAAAGACCAGGAACCATCTATGTCCGTAATGGTTCCGACACTGGTACCTTTGACGAGCACATTGGCTCCAATCAAGGGTTCATTGGTCTTGGAGTCTGAAACTGTGCCACCGACATTTCTTTGAGCGAGTGCCAGTGAAGCGGCCGACATCAAGAGCCAAAACAATATTGCCTTGTAAAATCTCATAAGCATGAAGATTTAAGATGATAGAATTTTGGTGAATGAGAATGCAAGCAAATGTATTATTCATGCAGCCGCCTCCTCCCTTTTGTACCACTACATTGCTACTACATACCTCCTCAAAGGGTACTACATATCCACGTTGAGCAGCTGCTATCAGGATATTCGCCATGTTATTGTCCGATTGCAACCATATTCCGGGGGAATTTTTAATTTTGCTATTATGAATAGCACCCAATGTTGAGCCGGCCATTCTACATAGCAATCGCAATGTCCTCGACGTTGTTTTGTTTTTTGGAACCTGCGTCGCTGATCAGCCAGCCTTCCAACCTGGGAAACCCGCCTGTCATCAATTACAATAAAAAGGTCACCATGGCCGGCACGCAAACCTGGGCCATTGAGGAGGACCGGTTCGGCTATACCTGGTTTGCCAATAATCAGGGGGTGGTGAGATTTGACGGGTACCGGTGGAAAGTGTATCCGCTTGCCAACAAAACCATAGCCAGGTCTTTGGCTTGCGATCAAAAAGAACACAAAGTGTACGTCGGCGGGCAAGGCGAATTCGGTTATCTCAGCCCCGATGAAAGAGGCGTTTTCTTTTACACTTCACTATCGGCCCAATTAGAGGAGCAATACAAGAATTTTAGCGACGTATGGCATACGGTAATAACGGAGCATGGAGTTTTCTTCAGGACAGACCACCAGGTTTTCAGATATCACGATCAGAAGCTTACTCCTTTGTTCGAGGAAGGAGAATCTTTCAATTTTTTATCCCGTTGGGGCAATGAAACGGTCTTGCAGGATGCCCGAAACCTGATTTACTACTTCAATGGCAGCCGGTTTGTGCTGCGCCCCCAAAACAACCATTTCCCCTTTGGCCGTATTGCCGCAGTAATGCCCCGCCGGGACTCCACGCCGCTCATCGCAACCCTGCATCACGGCATATTTGAGGAGAGGCCCGGTGGGTTCGCGCCCTGGAAAACCGATTATGACGAGTATCTCACCTCAATGGTCATTTATTGCGCGGGGATAATGGCAGACCAGCGCATCATCCTGGGAACCTCCTATGGCGGTTTGTTGATCATCAACAAGGACAGACAGATCGAAACCCATCTCAACAAAAAAACGGGGCTTCAAAACAATACGGTGCTCAGCGTTGCAAGTACCCGCGGAGGCAATGTCTGGCTGGGCTTGGACAATGGAATTGACCTGGTGCACCTGACATCCGCTTTCCGGGAGTTCTTTCCCGACGGCGATCTCCAGGGCACCGGATACAGTGCCGCCATCCACAACAGGCAGTTGTATCTCGGCACCAATACCGGCTTGTATTCCATACCTTGGAAATTATATTACACCCCCGCTGAGAAAAACGCCTTCCAGCCGGTCGCCGGCGCTAAAGGACAGGTATGGAAACTCCAGCACATAGCCGGCGATCTGCTGATGGGGCACCACGAAGGCGGTTTTTTAATACAGGGACTCAGCGCCCGGAAGATCACCCGCGCCAGCGGCGTGTGGAAGTTTATTCCCCTGCCGGGCGGAAAGATGCTCGCCGGGCATTACGAGGGCCTGATCGCCATGCAAAGAAGCGAGTCCGGCTGGGAACAGGCCGGGGCCATGCAGGGATTCAGGGAGAGCGCGCGCCTCCTGGAGACCGACCCCAACAACAACCTGTGGATCGCCCATCCCTACCGGGGTATTTTCAGGATATCAGCAGGCGAATTATCGGCGATGGCGCTCAGCGCCGATCCGCGATTCGTTCCGGCGGGAAGCTCCCCCTCCGCCTTGCTGCACCAGATATACAAAATAGATGGGGAGATCATCGTAAGCGACGCCGCTCGCTTTTACAGCGTCCACCCCGAAAACCTGGCGATCAAACCTTTCGACTTGTTGAAAAGCTACATTCCCGTTGCCGGGGACCTCAAGTTTTTGGCGGAGGACGACTATAAGAATATCTGGTACGTTACCCGGAATGAGACTGGTTTGCTCGTTCCCCAAAATTCTTTTCAGACACATTACAACAAATATATCATCAATGCGCTCAACAACAGGCTCACTGAGGGTTTTCAAGCCGTTTTCGCTATTGATAAATACAACGTAATTTTTCCGACAGACAAGGGATTTGTACTTTTTAATCCCTCCTCTTATATGCACAATACCACGCCTCCCGATATTTTTCTATCGGAGGTCATTATCCAGGGCAAGACGGACAGTACGATCATCAGCGGCACCATCCACAATCAACAGGATCAGTACAACATCGATCTCAGCCCTCGTCAAAATAACCTGGTCATACAATATTCAGTTAGAAACACTACAGAAACTGAGGAAATGGTGTTCAGCCACCGCATCGGCAAACAGGATACTTCCTGGTCGGAATGGTCTGCCATGCCGCAGATCAATATGAACCAATTGTCGCCGGGAACCCACAAAGTTGCTATCAAGGCAAAAAGCCAAAACGGCGCGGAAAGCAATATAATTCAAGTGCATATCCGCATCCATCCGCCCTGGTATTTACATCCCCTTGCCTTGGTGTTTTACATTCTGTCGGTTGTATTTGTCATCTGGTTGCGCATACGCAGACTCAAAAAGAAGCATCATCTCGAAAAAAAGCATATCATCGCCGGAAATCTTGAAAAAGAAAAAGGCTACCTGCTCAGCGCCGAGATGGACCGGGAGGAGATCAACCGTTTGAAAAATGAAAAGCTCCAGGCTGAGCTGAATTTTAAAAACCAGGAATTGATTTCATTTACCTACCATCTCGTCAATAAAAATGAGCTTATCAGCGAAATCAAAAAGGCGCTCAACAAGCTGGAGCCGAAACTAAAAGACGACAACGAACTGAAAAGAGAACACCATCATATCATCCATCTCATAGAGCAAAATGCAAACATGGATACAGACTGGGAAAACTTCATGCAAAGTTTTGACCAGGTGCACTCTGATTTTTTCAAACGACTGACCAGCCGGTTTCATCACCTCAGCCCAAATGATTATAAAATGTGCATCTATTTGCGAATGAACCTGACTTCAAAAGAAATTGCCGCATTGATGAACATTTCTATCCGCAGCGTGGAAACCAACCGCTACCGGCTAAGGAAAAAATTAGGCTTACATCCTGAAGAGAGCCTCACCCAGTTTTTGCTGAGCTATTGATCGAGGATCACAACCGGCATCTCTACAAAAAAACCGGTACCCTCCCCTACCCTGGTTTCAAACCAGATGCGCCCGCCGGAAGCTTCGATGATATCGCGGCACATAGCGAGGCCGAGGCCCATTCCGGAGGTTTTGGTGGTAAAGTTGGGGGAAAACACCTTGGATTGCACCTCCTCGGGGATACCGGCGCCGTTGTCGTGCACGGAGAGAAGCGCCTTATTGCCAGAGGTTTCCAACCTGACCTCCACCCTGCCGCGACGGTCTTCGGGTATGGACTGGAATGCGTTTTTGAGCAGGTTGTTGAGCACCCTGGTGATCTGGCTGCGGTCGGCGTTCAGATAAACGGGATACTCGGGCAGCAGGAGGGAAATGCCTGCTTTTTGTTGCAGTTGTTCTAATTGGAAGAGCCTGGCAACGGCCCGGATCACCTCGCTACAGTCGAAGGTTTCTTTTTGCGGGAGCGGCATCTGGGCGAAGTGGGAAAACTCACCGGCGATGCGGGTGAGCGTATCTATTTGTTCGATGAGGGTTTCAGACACATTGCGGATGAGCGGAGCTGCCTGTTCCGGATCGGACTGGTAAGCGCGCTGCAGGTGCTGGATGCTGAGTTTCATCGGCGTGAGCGGGTTTTTGATCTCGTGCGCCACCTGCTTGGCCATTTCGCGCCAGGCGCCCTCGCGCTCAGAGCGGCGCAACAATTCGGCACTTTTTTCCACCTCGGCGATCATGCGGTTGTATGCTGCGACCAATTCCCCGATTTCATCCTGGCCCGACCACTCTAAGGGTTCGTTGCGCCCCAGCCGCAGGCCTTGCAGCTTCTCCCCTATCACGAGCAGGGGCCGGGTAATGGAATTGCCTGCCGCCACTGCAACGGCCAACGCAATCAACAATAGAAATACGTACAGGTTGAGCAGTGCGGCCAGGTATTCGTAAAGAGCCTCCTGCCCGATGATCCCCGAACGGCGAAAAAAAATGTAAGACACCAAGCCGATGAGCAAAAAGGAGCCCAGGGTGAACCCGGCCAACAAAAGCTGGATACGGTTGCGAAGGGACGGCTTTTCAAAAAACGGAAAGACTGCTGCGGAGGGAACCGCCACGAACCGGCCCCAGGCAAACGCCCAAAGCGAAGTAAGCCCGATGAGCAATAGAAACATGGCAGAAAACAAAGAAACTGCGCGAAAAAACCGGAGTTCAGTGCCAATGCGGGAAAAAGGCGCAGGTCTTATCGTGACAAGGCCCAGGTTTCCTGAAAAAGTGCCCGCTCCGGGAAGGCACAGGGCGAAGCGCATACCCGTGGTATCTGTAGCAAAAACAGGCCTTCCGCCATGCAGCGAGTCCCGCTCAAACAGCAGATGAGCCGCCGCATCATACCCTTGCCCCTCCATTACAGGTTGCCTTAGTTGCGGATTGACGAGCATCAGTTCATCGAGGTAGAAAAACTCCTTCAGGAACGGGAGCCGCACCCAAAAGCGCGCGAACTCCCGCCTGAGGACTTCCTCCTGTACCGTGAAGGGTACGGGTGTGGAGAGAAGTGAGATCAATGTATCGTCGCCGGCAACGAGCCGGGAAAATTCAAGCAGTTCTTCCTCTACCGAGGCGCGCTTAATACGTGCAAGCCGCTCGGCGTGAGATTTCTCTTCGGCGCTCTCCTTGTGCATGCCGTATGTGGTAATGCCGTATGAGGCGCCGGCGGCCAAAACAGCTACCCATACTGCCACCCAGGTGAGGTTGAGTACCCTGCGCTCGATAAAAAGATCGAACAAACCCAGAAACCCCAGCAAGATCAGCGCTACAACAAAAAGCGGAATGTCAACCTTACACCAAAGAGCCGGCGGCAGCGCGGCAGCAATGCCGGTGAACAGGGCGCCAATGCGCAACCGGCCGCTCAAGCCGCTGAGTTCTGCCTCCGTCAGCAGGCGGTGCACCCATACAAACAAGGCTTGCAGTCCTATGGCAGTGGCGATCAGCAGCCCCCAGCCGGGTAAGCCGATTAAAAAAATGACTGACTCGTCAAAAGCTACGCCGGCATGTTGTACCGGGACTTTAAACCAAATAAATGCAAGCAATACCAATAAGGAAGCGAGGAAGTAGCAACTCACCGCCCGAAAAATAAGTCTTTTTTTTGGTTTTTCACGGGGCGGGAACCGGCGATAAACAAATATGGAAGCGGCAAGCAGCAGCAGCGCCGCTGCGACACAGACCATCCACATCCATTGCCATAGGGCAGGCTCGTGTTCCATCGGGATGCTTTTACCCCGCTAAAGTAGTTCTTATACCTGACGAAAAATGGTTTGCGAAGAAATTAAACCATTTTTCACCGGGATAACTGTCTTATACATTCATCAATCCGCAAAGTTCCTTCACTTCCCGGAGCGTCTGCCGGGCTTGTTCCCTGATGCGGGCGGAAGAGGCCCTGACCTGTTCTTTGACGGCTTTTTTATCGGCGAGAAGAGCGGCGCGGCGTTCCCGGGCAGGAGCGCTGATGGCAACGAGTGCCCCGGCTACTGCCTCTTTGAGATCCACGTATTTTAGCGTGCCGGCGCGATAATTATCCATGAGCGCATCGTGCTCGGCCTGGCGCCCTGCGGCGCGGAGCAGCGAGAACAGGTTTTCCACTCCGGGGCTCATACCGCCGGCATCCGAAGGGCCGGTATCGGTAACGGCAGAGGCGATTTGCTTGCGAATGCGGGATTCATCGGCAAAGAGGTCTATGTTGTGCTTTTCGCCGAGGCTGGCGCTCATTTTGCGCGAAGGATCGGCGGTGGACATCACTTTGGGCACTTCCGCCCACAGCGGTTCCGGCAGGACGAAGTACTCTTTGCCAACCTGTGCATTAAAGCGCTGGGCAATATTGCGCGACAATTCGAGGTGTTGTTCCTGGTCTTTGCCGACAGGTACGTAATCAGCCCTGTAGATGAGGATGTCGGCGGCTTGCAAAACGGGATAGTCCAGCAGACCCGCAGAGATAAATTCGTCTTCAGAGGTATCTTGCGCCTGTTTGCTCTTATCCTTGAACTGGGTCATACGGCTCAGTTGACCGGAAGAAGTGTAGCAGTTGAAAATCCAGCAAAGCTCGGTGTGTTCCGGAATGAGCGACTGGATGAAGAGGTTCTCCGGCTTGATGCCTGCTGCAATGAGGTTGAAGAGCAAGTCCCAGGTTTGTTCGCGCAGCTTTTTGGGGTTGAAGGGCATCGTCATGGCGTGGTAATCCACCGCGCCGTAGGTACAGTCGTATTGTTCCTGCAGGCGCACCCAGTTCTGGATAGCGCCGAAGTACCGCCCGAAATGGAGATTGCCGGTGGGCTGAATGGCAGAAAGGACTTGTTTGCGGTTGCGTTGCATGGCATTCTATGCGAGCACGGCTGTTACCGAAATCTCGATATTGACAAAGCGCGGCAGGTTGGCCACTTCCACCAATTCGCGTGCAGGGGCCGTATCAGAGTTGAAATATTGAGCATACACAGCGTTGATACGGCTGAACAGGTGCATATCTTTTACAAAAACGCTGACTTTGACCACGTTTTCGAAAGTAACGCCTGCGGCATCGAGGATGGCTTTGATATTTTCCATCACCTGCCGGGTTTCGGCCTCGATGTCGCTGGTGACCAACTCGCCGGTAGCCGGATCGATGGCGATCTGGCCGGAAGCAAAAAGCATGTTGTTGGCGATGACAGCCTGGTTGTAGGGGCCAATCGGCGCCGGCGCCTTACCGGTATGGATAATCTGCTTCATCAAACCTCTTCTTCGGCTTTGATGAGCATTTTGCCGCGATAAAAGGTGTTGCCGTCGCCGTCCTGGTAGGTGCGGTGGTAGAGGTGAGACTCGCCTGTGGTTTTACAGGTGGCTACCTGCGGAATGTCCACCGAATGATGCGTACGGCGCTTGTTTTTGCGCTGCTTGGAAATTTTACTCTTAGGATGTGCCATTGTATCGACTAATTGTTGTTGTTATCGTTGTTGAGACTTTTCAATACTTCCCAGACCGGGTCGGGTTCTCCCCCGCCCTCTTCTTCAAATCCCGGCGTTTCCGGCTCCTCTTCGTCATCGAATTCGCCTTCCCTGACGAGGTACCGCTCCAGCAGTTCGCGGTTGCATTCCACATCGGGGTCGTTCTCGCAATCGTAGGTTTTCACCATGGGAATGGCGAGGACGACGTATTCATACACGTAAGGCGACAAGTCGAACTTTTGCGTATCGGGGTGGATGTAAACGACGTCCTCGTCGTCGGTTTCCTCCTCGGTGCTGAACTTGACCACGAAGTTGCGCTTGTCGGCAATCGGCAGCTTAATAGCGGCAAGACAGCGGTCGCATTCGGTGTTGACCGTACCTTCGATATCAAGGTCGATCACGAACATGCCGGGCTGTTTGTCAAATTGCATCCGGACATTTACATTTCCATCTTCCACCGGCGAGCCCTCGAAGCATTCGAAGAAACTCCTGCCAATGTGGAAGTTGTAATCATAGACCCCATAGCGCAATCCCTTTACAGGGATGGAAAACTGGATCAGCGCGTCCATGGCTGCATCGTTTTTATACCGCCCTCCGACGAGAGCGGGTGCAAAGGTAAGGCTTTTGAGTAGAAACTTGCAAATGTTTTACAAACAAAATTTTGAAAGGAACCCCCAAAGATAAAGCTTCCGGAACTTGCCGCGCCTTCGTATTTTCTTAAAATTTCGGGAAGCAGGGCATACCCTTTCCAAAAGTTGCCGGAAGACGTATATTTGTGGTTCGAAAGTGTAATTCCATGAATCTAACTCAAAATCAGATGCATTTCGCTGTCCCCAAACGCCTCACGCTCATCATTGCATCCCTACTTTCCCTCAGCCAGGCACTTCAGGCGCAATGCCCTGATCCGCCTATGGTGGACCAACCGGCGGATGTTGTACTTTGCTCTGGGCAGACGCTTGAGGTAATTTTTACAGGAACGCCGGGCGCCAGTTTCTTTTGGACCAACAGCAACAACTCTATAGGGGTACCCTTTGCAGGACAAGGGAACCTCAACTTCCCTATAGTATCGGTAGATTCCGTGGTGGTTGCCGTTTTTACGGTGCGACCGTTCATCGGCGGCTGTTTCGGCCCCACGCTGACTTTCACTGTTACGGTGAACCCGAGCACCACGCCACCTTTGCCGGATTACGGCACCATCTGCCGCAGCGACCCGCCCATTCCCCTGCCCACCTCGCCGGGGGGCGTCACCGGCAGCTGGTCGGGAATTGGGGTGATCAATAACGTATTCAACCCGGCTGTCTCCATGGGCGATCCCATTCAATTGCTTTTTGTGCCCGACCCCGGGCAATGCGGTGCGCCGGGAACCACCACCATTTATTTTCACCCCGAACTGATCTTTTGGGTCAGCGCATTCCCGGGGCCGTTCTGCGAAGTGGGAGATCCGGTGCCATTGGGCGGCATCATCCAACCCCCGGGCACCCCCGGCAACTGGAGCGGCCCGGGTATTTCTGCCGATGGCACTTTTGATCCCGGGCTTGTGGGCAACGGCTTTTTTAACATAAGCTTTACCACCAGCGAAGCATGTCCGCAAACGGTTATTTTCAATGTGGAAGTAACCGAGGCCGACGACCCGCTTTTCGACCCGGTTGGACCATTCTGCATAGGCGATACGGCTCCTGCCCTGCCGCTCACTTCCACAAACGGGATACAAGGCGCCTGGGATCCTCCAGTGATCGCTACAAACTCCCCCGGTACTGCTGTGTACACATTTATCCCCTCAGACGGGCAAGGCTGCGTAGCCGAAGTTGGCATCGCGGTAGTGATCAACGCTCCGCCTATCCTGGCTTGCGCCCAGCAAAACCCCGTATCAGCCCCCGGCGCCACCGACGGCTCAGCCACGGTAAATATCAGCGGCGGCGCCCCGGGATATACCATCATGTGGAGCGGCCCAAGCAGCGGATCGCAAACAGCCCCTGCCGAAGGCACGGCAACCCTAACCGGTCTGGCGGAAGGTAATTACAGCATTACCGTGACCGATGCCAACGGCTGCCCACAAACCTGCTCCTTTACCATTGGAAGCCCCGATTGCAATATCCTGGTGAACACTACGGGAACCAATCCCGGCTGCAATGGATCATCTAACGGCAGCATCATGCTGCAAGTCAGCAACAGCACCGGATCACTCACTTTCGACTGGAACGACAACACCCTCGACGGCAACCAAAACCCCTCCGGGCTTTCTGCAGGCACCTATTCAGTAACGGTGACCGACGGCACAGGCTGCCAGGCCACCACCTCCCTGACACTAACAGATCCCCCTGTTATCGCCTTGATGTGCGCCCAGCAAAACCCGACGAGCACGGTGGGCGGCAGCGACGGATCGGCTACCGTAAACATCAGCGGAGGCACTGCAGGCTATACCATCGCCTGGAGCGGCCCGGTGACCGGATCGCAAAATGAACCTGCTGCCGGAACAGCCGTTATCACCGGATTGCCCGCAGGCAACTATTCCATTGTGGTAACCGATGCCAACGGATGCACCCAAACTTGTAATTTCACCATTGTCGGCCCCAACTGCGCCATTACCCTCAACGCTGCTTCCACCAACCCCTCCTGCAACGGAAGCAACAACGGAACGATCACCCTTACCGTGGGTAACACCACGGGTACTCTCAATTTCGACTGGAACGCAGATGCGCTTGACGGCATTCAAAATCCGACAGGACTCGGGGCGGGTTTCTTTTCCGTAACAGTCACCGACGGCACAGGCTGCACAGCCAGCACTACCGTTACGATCAACAACCCTCAAACCCTGAGCATCGTTTGCAATCAGCAAAGTCCGGTTACTGTCCCCGGAGGTTCCAACGGATCAGCCACCGTGCAAATACTGGGCGGCACGCCGGGATACACCATCGCCTGGAGCGGCCCTTCCTCCGGCTCCCTTCCGACAAACAACATGGGCCCCACTACCATACCCAACCTGGCGGCAGGCAGCTATTCTGTTACCGTGACCGATTCACAGGGATGTCAACAGACATGCAGCTTTCTCATCGAAGATACCACTTGCGGCATGACCCTCAACATTGCGGGTACCGACCCGAGCTGTTCCGGCACTAACGACGGCTCCATCATGCTCACGGTGCTCAATGCCACAGGCGCTACTACCTTTACCTGGAACATCCCCGCGCTCAATGGAATTCAAAATCCTACAGGACTGACTTCCGGCTTTTTTGCCGTGACCGTGAGCGACCAGGCCGGCTGCGTGCGCACCGCTTCGGTTAGTTTGAACAATCCGCCACCGATAGTGCTGGCTTGCGCGCAACAAAACCCTGTAAGCACCATCGGCGGCAGCGACGGCTCCGCCCTTTTGACGATCACGGGCGGTACAGCAGGCTATACTATTGCCTGGAGCGGAGCGGCAAGCGGATCGCAAACCTCCGCCGGCCCCGGGCCAACCGCTATCGTAGGCCTGGTAGCCGGCAACTACACAGTTATCGTGACCGATGACAACGGCTGCGAACAAACCTGCTCCTTTACCATCAACAGTCCCGCCTGCGCCCTTGCAGTGAGCGCCACGGGCATGGGGCCGCTTTGTTCCGGCGTATCCAACGGCAGTATAACCCTGAATGTAACCGGCGCATCCGGCAGCGTCACCTATGACTGGAACGACGATGCCCTCGACGGCATCCAAAACCCGGCCGGGCTTGCGGAAGGAACCTATTCTGTAACCGTAACAGACCAGGCCGGCTGTATTGCCACTGCCACTGCAACGCTGAATGCAGCAGCGGGAATTACGTTCAACTGCTCTCAGCTTAGTCCGGTAACAACTATCGGCGGCAATAACGGTCAGGCACTTTTCCAGGTCAGCGGCGGAACCGCCGGCTACACAATTGAATGGAGCGGGCCGGTAAGCGGCTCCCTGAATCTGCCCGCAGCGGGCGGAACAGGCATTGGGGGGCTTCAGGCAGGCGATTATTCGGTCACAGCCACCGACGCCAACGGATGCCAGGCTACTTGCACCTTTACCATTGAAGAACCTACCTGCAATATCACATTAGACATTTCCGGCTCCGATCCCCTTTGCAACGGCGGCATGGACGGCAGTATCTCGCTGGTTGTGACCGGCGAAACAGGCGCGCTCACCTTCGACTGGAACGACAATGCGCTTGACGGCATCCAAAACCCGGCCGGGCTTGCAGCAGGCGCCTACTCCGTAACCGTATCCGATGCGGCCGGATGCTCAGACACAATTTCCGTGACCTTGAGCGAACCAGCAGGCATGACACTCATATGCGCCCAGCAAAACCCGGCTTCCAGTTCCAGCTCCACCGACGGCTCCGCGACCGTGCAGATCACGGGCGGCACGCCGGGTTATATCATCGAATGGAGCGGAACGGTGAGCGGAAGCACCACATTAGACAATCCCGGAACCGCCGTGATAACTGATCTGGGAGCAGGGGAATATACCATTCTCGTGACGGACGTCTTCGGATGCCAGATGACCTGCATGGTCACCATCGAAAAACCGGAATGTACCATTGCTGCTGTCATCACAGGGGAAAATCCCCTCTGCAATGGAAGTACGGATGGACGGATCGATCTTGTGGTAACAGGCGCCATCGGAAATCCCGGCTTTGACTGGAATGTTGATTCGCTTGACGGGATACAAAATCCTGCCGACCTCTCCGCCGGTTTTTATTCGGTAACCGTTACCGATCAGGATAGCTGCCAGGTGGTTGTCAGCGTAACCCTGAACGAGCCGCCAGCATTGAACATCAGTTGCGCGCAACAAAACCCCGTATCTACCCCGGGCGGCGCCGACGGCTCTGCTACGGTGCAAGTAGCCGGGGGTACGCCGGGCTATACCATCGCCTGGAGCGGTCCGGTAAGCGGGAATATCGCGCTTGGAACCCCCGGCACTGCGGCGTTGACCAACCTGGAAGGAGGCAATTATTCGGCAACCATCACCGATGCCAATGGATGTGAACAGACCTGCGATTTCAGCATCAACAGCCCCGGTTGCAACATTTCCCTTATAATTACCGGTAATGATCCGTTGTGCAACAACAACTCCGACGGCAGCATCAGCCTGACAGTGAACGACGCTACGGGCAATCTCACCTTCGATTGGAACGACAACACCCTCGACGGCCAACAAAACCCGGCAGGGCTCTCTGCCGGCACTTACAGCGTAACCGTTACGGATGAGTTGGGGTGCACTGCTACAGCTTCTGTGACCCTGAATAACCCTGCCCCGCTTGCCATCTTATGCGCCCAGCAAAATCCGGCGAGCACCATCGGAGGCGCCGACGGCACGGCAACCGTGCAGATATCGGGTGGAACAGCCGGCTACACCATTACCTGGAGCGGTCCTGCCGGCGGCTCCCAGAACCAGGCTTCGGAAGGTACGGCTACGATAACCGGTTTGCCGGCAGGCAATTATAACCTGACCGTCACCGATGCCGGCGGTTGTACACAAACCTGCGCTTTCACCATTGACAGCCCAACTTGTAATATGACGCTCGACATAGCCGGTACAGACCTGATCTGCAACGGTGGCAACGACGGCAGTATCAATCTCACCGTGAACAACGGTACCGGCGCCCTCAACTTCGACTGGGACGTGGATGCGCTCGACGGCATACAAAACCCGACCGGACTGTCTGCGGGAACCTATTTCGTCATCGTTACCGATGCTGTGGGTTGTGTTGCCAATACATCTGTGACCTTGCTTGAACCGCCGGCGATTGTCCTCGTCTGTGCACAACAAGACCCCGTCTCTGCCCCCGGCGGCAACGACGGTTCGGCCACCGTGCAAGTTTCGGGCGGCAACCCCGGTTACGACATCGCCTGGAGCGGGCCGGTGAACGGAAACGCCACCCTGGCCAACCCCGGAACAGCAACACTGACTGACCTCGAGGCCGGCAACTACACGGTTACTGTAACCGACGACGATGGTTGCGAACAAACTTGTACATTCATCATTGAAGCCCCGGATTGCGACATCGAGCTCACCATTAACGGTACTGATCCGACTTGCAATGGCGGTATGGACGGAGGCATAGCCCTGACTGTCGGCGGCGCAACGGGAAATCTCACATTCGACTGGAACGACGACGCATTAGACGGCATTCAAAACCCTGCAGGACTCGGGGCAGGAACCTATTCGGTAACCGTGACCGATGAAATCGGATGCGTCGCCGATACCTCGGTGACATTGAGCGAACCGGCGGCCATAGGGCTCATCTGCGCCCAGCAAAACCCGGTTTCAAGCACCGGAAACAATGACGGCTCAGCCACCGTGACGATAAGCGGCGGCGCCCCGGCTTATTCCATAACCTGGAGCGGCCCGCAAAGCGGTTCAATCGCGCTCGGCAGTCCGGGCACGGTAACGATCACCGACCTGGTAGCGGGCACTTATACCGTGGTAGTAACCGATGCGACAGGTTGTGAGGAGACCTGCAATTTCATTATCGTGGACATTTCTTCCTGCAACATCAGCCTGAACATTTCGGCTACGAGTTTGCTCTGCTTTGACGACAGCACGGCCGCGATCACCCTGGGAGTCAGCAATGCTACCGGCGCTCTCACTTTCGACTGGAACGTGAATGCGCTCGACGGCATCCAGAACCCCTCCGGACTGCCTGCCGGAACTTATACCGTATTGGTGACCGACCAGGCAGGCTGTACCGCGACAGACTCCGTTACGATCGTCCAACCTGCGCCCATGGTAATTGTATGTGCACAGCAAAACCCCTTGAGCGCTCCGGGTGCAAGCAACGGATCAGCCACCGTGCAGGTAAGCGGCGGAAGGCCGTTCTATGAAATATCCTGGAGCGGTCCTTCAAGCGGTACGCTCAGGTTGAACAATCAAGGGACCCTGACTATCCCCGGGCTTCAGGGGGGTACGTATTTCGTCACGGTCACAGATGCAGACGGCTGTGTCCAGACTTGCTCTTTTACCATCAGTTGCCCGCTTGATCTCACCACAGAGGTAGTAAACCCTCTATGCCCCGGCGGTACTGACGGCAGTATCACCCTCACCGTTGGCGGCGCCTCAGGGCCGCTCACATTTGATTGGGACGAAGATGCCTTAGACGGCGAGCAAAACCCTACAGGACTCGGCCAGGGCACCTATATAGTCGTCATAACAGATCAAGTCGGTTGCAGCGCAACGGATACGATCACCATCGCGGAGCCTGCTGCCATTACCATGAACTGCGCGCAGGCCACCCCGGTAATTACGCCGGGCGGCAATGAAGGCTCGGCCATAGTGGAAGTAGGCGGCGGGGCGCCGGGCTATACGGTGGCATGGAGTAACGGAGAAGTGACCGGCATGACGACGCTGGCGACCCCCGGCGCCTTGAATATCGGCGAACTGGAAGCCGGCGAATACGTATTCCTCGTAACGGATGCTTCCGGTTGCGAGGAGTTCTGTACGGTGGAGATTGATGGCCCGCAGATATGCAACATAGCCCTGAATGTAAGTTTCACCAATCCGGCTTGCAGCGGCGTAGCTGACGGAACCATTACCGTAGAAGCGAGCGGAGCAGTTGGGGAACTCACGATTGACTGGAACGTAAACGGCCTTGACGGGCAACTTAAACCGACCGGACTTGCAGCAGGCGTGTATTCGGTGGTCGTCACCGACGAGGAAGGATGCTCAGCTTCAGAAACCATAACCCTGACCGATCCCGCTCCTATCACATTGGCTTGCGCCCAGGAAAACCCTGTAAGTGTGCCCAACGGCAACGACGGCAGTGCTTCGGTCCAGTTCGGCGGAGGAATGCCAGGTTATGACCTCTTCTGGACCGGCCCGGTTAGCGGCACTACTTTTATCGATGCTCCGGGCACTTTCCCTCTCACGGGGCTGCCTGCAGGCGATTACCTCGTATTTATAAGAGACGCCGGCGGCTGCCTTCAGACATGCGAATTCACTATCGACAAACCCGCCTGCGACCTTTCGGTTGTTTCCGACGCTATTGATCCGCTTTGCCCTATGGGCAGCGACGGCAGCATTGCCCTAACGGTAAACGGCGCTATCGGCGCTGTGACTTTCGACTGGGACGACGATGCCCTCGACGGCATTCAGAATCCGACCGGCCTGAGTGCCGGCACATATATCGTTCAAGTCATCGATGAGATTGGTTGCATTGTAATAGATACGATCACCCTCAATGAGCCTGATGCGATCCAATTGATCTGTGTGCAAGACAACCCCGTGAGCACCCCCGGAGGTAACGATGGCACTGCCACTGTTGCCGTGAGCGGCGGCACGCCGGGCTACGCGGTGGAATGGAGCGGCCCTGTAAGCGGCTCCGATACCCTGGCAGATGCAGATACGCTGACCATCAATGATCTCGAAGCCGGGGTGTACACTGTGCTGGTAACCGATGCCAACGGATGCGAAGAGACTTGCACTTTCACCATTGTGGATACTTCTGCCTGCAACATCACCCTGGATGCTATGGGGGTTGATCCGCTTTGCAACGGCGATAGCACCGGCAGTATTTCCCTTGCGGTAAACGGAGCTACCGGCCCGGTTACTTTCGACTGGAACGTTGATACCTTAGACGGCATACAAAACCCGGCCGGACTTGCAGCAGGTACTTATATCGTTGTCGTTGCCGATTCCATCGGGTGTACGGCCACCACTTCGATCACATTAGTTGAACCGGATGCGGTTGTCCTGGTGTGCGCACAGGAGAACCCCGAAAGCGCAACCGGCGCAAACGACGGCTCCGCTACCGTGATCGTCAGCGGCGGCACCCCGGGCTATACCATTGAGTGGAGCGGACCGCTGAGCGGCTCCGATACCCTGGCAGTTGCAGATAC
>CAZNYK010000047.1:20737-27388 GCA_964577215.1 uncultured Saprospiraceae bacterium | reverse complement strand
AAAGCGTCGCCGATGACGTTGTGCACGGCCATGTCGGCGGTAAAGCGCGAGCCGTCGTAGATATTGGCCGTTTCGCGGTAGGGCGAGTCGGTGCCGCTCACGTCGTGGTGGTCGCGGCCCAGCACTACGGGTGCTTTGAGGCGCCCTTCGGCGATAGCCCGGTTGAATGCCTGCGCGATGCGGATGCGCCCTTCCGAGTCGGCATAGAGGATGCGCGACATGCTGCCCACCACCGGCAGGTTGTGGTCGGCGGCTTGTATCCAAACCAAGTTGTCGCGCAGTTGGCCCCGGATGTCGTCAGGCGCTTCGCGCAGCATTTGCTCTATCTCTTCGGCGGCGATGCGGTCGCTGAGGTCGAGGTCGTCCTTGAGGCCGGAAGTACACACCCACCTGAATGGACCGAAGCCGAAGTCGAAACACATCGGCCCCATGATGTCTTCCACGTAAGAGGCGTAGCGGTAGATGCCCTCTTCTTTGTTTTTCCAGATATCCGCCCCGGCATGGCCGGCTTCCAGCAGGAAGGCGTTGCCGTAATCCCAGAAATACATGCCGCGCTCCGCCATGGCGTTGACGGCGCGCACGTGGCGGCGAAGGGATTCGCGCACGGCCTCCATGAACTTAGGTTTGTCGGCCGCCAGCAATGCCTTGGCTTCCTCAAAGGTATAGCCCGCAGGGCAATAGCCCATGTCGTCGATGTTGTGCAGGGAGGTTTGGTCGGAGCCGAGTTCTATGTGTATATTATGGCGTACAAACTTTTCCCAGAGGTCCACGATGTTGCCGTGATATACTAAAGCAATGGCTGTGCCCTCCTTTCGGCAGCTTTCCATGCGGTCGATGAGCCTGTCCAGATCCCTAAAGACGTTCTCCCGCTTCACATACCCGTCGGCGATGCGCTGTGCCACGGCCTCTCCGTCCACCTCTGCAATGACGCCCACGCAGCCGGCAATAACCGCCGCCCCGGCCTGCGCGCCCGACATGCCGCCGAGTCCGGATGTGACATACACCTTGCCGCGCAGATCGTCTTGCCCCAGGCCGAGTTTGCGGCCGGCGTTGAGCAGGGTGATGGTGGTGCCGTGTACAATGCCCTGTGGGCCGATGTACATAAAGGAGCCTGCCGTCATCTGTCCGTACTGGGTCACGCCGAGGGCGTTGTATTTGTTCCAGTCTTCCTTTTTGGAGTGGTTGGGTATCATCATGCCGTTGGTGACCACTACCCTGGGCGCCTCGGGGTGGGAGGGGAACAGGCCGAGCGGGTGGCCGGAGTAAATCGCCAGGGTTTGCTCCTCGCTCATTTCGGCCAGGTATTGCATGGTGAGCAGGTATTGCGCCCAGTTTTGGAAAACTGCTCCATTGCCCCCGTAAGTGATGAGTTCGTGGGGGTGTTTGGCTACCTTGGGGTCGAGGTTGTTCTGGATCATGAGCATGATGGCAGCCGCCTGCCGGCAGCGGTGGGGGTATTCCCAGATTGCTCGGGCGTGCATGGGGTAGTCGGGACGGAAACGGTACATATAAATGCGGCCGTAGCGCTCCAATTCTTCTGCGAACTCCGGAGCCAACACGGCATGGTGGCGGGGGTGGAAATAGCGAAGCGCATTGCGAACCGCCAGCTTTTTTTCTTTTTCCGAGAGCACGCCTTCGATCACCCGCTTGGGGGCGTGGCTTACCTGTGAATCAATGGCTTTGGCCGGCGGCAGTTCCTCGGGAATTCCGGCGAGAATGGCTTGCTGAAAAGGCGTATTGGAATTCATATGCTGATGTTTGTGCAAAGATATGAATCCGGAAGGGTTCGGCCAAGATGCGGCCGATTTGCAGACCGGCCCGGGCGCGCAAAAAAAAAGCAGGCAGCATTTTACAATTTCTTAACGTTCGTTAAAAATATTAATAGTTTTGTCGCATAAACGCACAAATTATTTCTAACCAAAAAATGGGATTACCTATGAAAAAAGTCTTACTGGTTTTGACCCTGGTAACGGCTGCAGCAATAGGGCTTTCCGCCCAGCGCACCATTACCGGCAAAGTGACCGATCCCGGCAAAGAACCGCTGATCGGCGCAACCGTCCTCGTGGAAGGTACCTCCACTGGTACCATTACGGACGTATCCGGGGAATTCAGCCTCAATGTTCCGGCAGGCTCGAATGCCCTGATCATCAGCTATACGGGCTACGGCGCCCGGCGGATAGTGCTTACTGCTGCCGATAACTACGATGTAACATTGGATACGGATGCAGTAACCCTGTCGGATATCGTGGTAACTGCCTATGGTACTACGCGCAAGGAAGCGTTGACGGGCTCCGTAACAAGTATCAAATCGGAAACGATTGACAAACGCCCCGTCAACAACATCACTACGGTGATCGAAGGCGCTGCGCCGGGGGTGGTTACTACTACTGCTAACGGACAGCCCGGTTCCGGGCTTGCCATCCGGATTCGCGGATTCGGCTCCATCAATGCCACGCAGGAGCCTTTGTATGTAGTGGATGGAGTGCCCTATGTAGGCGGAACCTCCAATATTAACCCCGATGACGTGGAGAGCATCAGTATCCTTAAGGATGCATCGGCAACCGCCTTGTACGGCTCCAGGGCTGCCAACGGCGTGGTGATGATTACAACCAAGCGTGGCAAAAAGGGAAGAAATAACGTGTCGCTTAAAGTGACGCAGGGCTTTGCCACGCGCGGCCTGCAGGAGTATGAGCGGGTGGATGCCTTTGAATACTACCCCTTGATCTGGGAAAGTTACCGCAACTCTTTGGTCTATCCTGCCTCAGGTACGGGTATTGCCCGCGACTCCGCCAACCGCGTGGCTTCCGGCCTGACGACGAGAACCGGCGTGGCCGGGCTTCTCTCCTACAATCCTTTCAACGTGCCGGCCAATGAGATCGTAAGCACTGACGGAGTGATAAATCCGAATGCGCAGTTGATTTACCCGGACGATTTGGATTGGACCAAAGACCTGATGCGCGTAGGCGACCGAAAGGATTATGCGCTGTCTTTCAACGGCGGAGCGGATAAATTAGACTATTTCATTTCGGCAGGTTACCTGAGAGAGGACGGGTACACTCTAAATACAGACTTTGAGCGGTTCACGGCCCGTATGAACGTGAATATCAGCCCAAAAGAATGGATCAAAACCGGCCTTAATATTTCCGGAAACCATACCATATCCAACACCGCCCGCGATGGTGGCAGCACTTCTTTCGTGAATCCATTCTTCTTTTCCCGCAATATCGGCCCGATCTATCCGGTATTTGCCCACAATATGACTACCGGCGAGTATTTAATTGATCCGGCTACCGGGCAGCGATTCTGGGATCTGGGTAATTTCGGCGACTCCGGCTTAGGCATTCCCAACCGCCCGGGAGGCGGTTTTGCCGGTCGTCATGCTCTGGCAGAAACAACCTTGAACAACCAGTTATTTACCCGAACTGCTGTGAGCGCGCGATCTGTAACCGACCTTTTCTTTCTGAAGCACTTCAAATTCACCAACAATGTGGCCGTTGATTTCCAGTATCAGGCCGACAATAGCTACGAGAATACGCTGGTGGGCGACGGCGCTCCGGCAGGCAGAAGCAGCCGGCAATTCGGCAGCACTACCGGCTTGATCGCCAGCCAGCTATTGACCTTTAACAAAGACTTCGGCCAACACAACCTCGACATTTTAGTGGGGCATGAAAGTTTTAATCAGCGCGGCACGGATCTGGATGGTTTCAAGCAGGGCCAGTCGCTCTCCGGCAACACCGAGTTGAACAACTTTACCACCATCAACTCCCTTACTTCTGCATTAGACTTTTATCGCATCGAAAGCTACCTTTCTAGAGCCAACTACAACTATAAAGACAAGTACATCCTTACGGCCAGCCTCCGCAGAGACGGTAACTCCCGCTTTGCCGATGGCGCCCGTTGGGGTACTTTCTGGTCGGCGGGCGGCGGATGGAACCTGCACAGGGAGGATTTCTTCAAAGTATCCTGGGTGAATCAACTCAAGCTCAGAACCTCCTATGGCGTTACCGGCGTTGCTGATGGCATTGGATTTTATGCCTATCAGGGGCTATACGTTTTTGCGAATAATGCCAATGAACCAGGTATTGTGCAGAGTACCACAGCATTTTTCAATCCCAATTTGACCTGGGAGAACAACGCGCAGTTTGATATCGGGATTGACTTTGGTCTTTTCAATAATCGCATCAGCGGCTCGGTGGAATACTTCAACAGGGAATCGAGGGATTTGCTTTTCGCTGTGCCGCAGCCTTTGTCCAGCGGCATTAATTCTACCCTGCAAAATACAGCTACCTTGTATAACCGGGGTGTCGAGGCCAACCTGAATATTGATATCGTAAGAAGCAAGGATTTCTCCTGGAATATGAACTTCAACGTCTCTACGCTGGCCAACCAGATTACCAAGATGCCCGAAAAGGTACCCGAATTCATCACCGGTACCAAGAAGTACGCTGAGGGACAGTCTATCTTCGATTACTGGCTGCGCACCTACTACGGTGTAGATCCCGCTGATGGGGCTGCCTTGTACGTAGCCAATGATCCGACCCTCACCGCCAACCGCCGCCTCATCACCAATGCATCCGGCGGTATAGATACAGTGACGACTTCCATCAACAATGCCAAGTTTGAATACAACGGCAGCGTCATTCCCGACCTGTACGGCAGCGTCAGTCCTTCCATCAACTACAAGGGACTTTCACTCAGCGCTTTATTTACCTTCCAGATTGGCGGCCTGACTTATGATCAACTCTACGCTTCATTGATGTCTACCAGCACTGTTGGGGGCGCTTTACATAAAGATATACTGAAAAGGTGGCAAAACGAAGGCGATGTCACCAACGTGCCTCGAATGGACCAGGGCAGAGGCCCAGACTTCAACGCTGCATCTTCCCGCTGGCTCATCGATGCTTCTTTCCTGAATATCCGCAATATCAACCTTTCATACAGCCTGCCCAGTTCCTTGACCTCCAAAATGAAGCTCAATGGCGGCAATCTGTTTTTAGCGATGGAAAATGTAGCCTTCTTTTCCAAAAGAGTGGGTATGAACAACCAACAAGCCTTTTCGGGGATTACATCGAATGCTTACCCGCCGGCAAGAGTGTTCTCCGGCGGTTTTAACATCACCTTCTAAATTTGTTGCAACCATGAAAAAGTCAATATATAAACTTATGGCGCTATTCGCCATACTCTTTTTTAGCTCGGCTTGCGAGAAAGAATTCCTGGATACCTTTCCTACCACAGCCGTATCGAACAATGACGTCCTTTTAAATACGAAAAACGCCATTGCCGCCATCAACGGCATCCACCGCAGGATGTACCAGCAGTCCGGCACCGCACAGGGGCATGCCGGCGAAGGTTGCAATAACATGTTCCGCGACTTAATGGGCGAAGATATCATCTATCCGCGATCCAACGGCAGTACGGCCTATGTAGGGCTGATGCGCTGGCAGTCCCATCGCAATATTAATGACGGTACGCTGGCCTACATGTATCGCTTCTATTACCAGCTTATTTCCAACGCCAACATTTTGATCAACGGCATCGACAATGTGCCGGGGCCGGAAAACGAAAGGAAAATGGTCAAAGGGCAGGCCCTTGCCTACCGGGGATGGGCGCACTTTCAGTTGGTGCAGCTTTGGGGAGAACGATACGACGCGTCCAAGACCAATAGCCAGTTGGGCGTGCCTTTGGTGCTGGAGAATACTTTGGAAGGACAGCCCCGGGCCACGGTGGAAGAAGTGTATAGCCAGATTAACAAAGACCTGGATGAGGCCATAGGTTTGCTGGCCGGCTACGACCGCACCGGCTCCGCGGCCAAGTCAAACTTCGATGCCAACGTCGTACAGGGTATCAAGGCCAGGGTGGCGCTTACCCAGCAAAACTGGGCTACTGCCGCCGCCGCCGCCGCTGCCGCACGAGCCGGCTATTCCCTGATGAGCAACGACCAATACAAAGCGGGCTTCAATGACATCACCAATCCTGAGTGGATATGGGGCAGCCGCCAGATATCGGATCACAATACTTTCTTTTGGTCGTACTTCGCCTACATGTCGGCCAATTTTAACTCTACTGTGATCCGCACGCAACCCAGGGCTATCAATGCCAACCTTTGGAACGCACTTCCTGATACTGATGTAAGGAAAAGTGTGTGGGACAGAACCGGCGCCAATGTGCCGATCCCTCCCGGCGGCGCTCGCGTGGCTTACCAAAACCAGAAATTCCTGGCGGCCAGTTCCAGCTTGAGCATCGGTGATGTGCCGCTCATGCGGGCTGCCGAGATGTACCTGATCGAAGCCGAAGCCAAAGCGCGCAGCGGCGATGAGCCTGGCGCCCGCCAGGCGCTGTTCGAGTTGTTGAGCAACCGCGACTCGCAGTACGTATTGTCCACCAATTCAGGTCAGGCTCTAATTGACGAGATACTGTTCAACCGCCGGGTGGAACTCTGGGCCGAGGGTTTCCGCTTTACCGATCTCAAACGCCTGAACCTCCCTCTTGACCGAAATGGCATTCCCAATCAGCTTTTGGTATTGGTAGCCATTACGGATGTGCCTGCCGGTGACAAGCAATGGCAGTGGATATTCCCGCAAGATGAGATCAACGCCAATCCAAATATCGTACAGAATCCTTTATAGACTACCGTAGGATAGAATCGGGGGA
>CAZNYK010000047.1:0-20637 GCA_964577215.1 uncultured Saprospiraceae bacterium | reverse complement strand
TTTTGCCCAGGCAGCGCTTCCGGCCTGTCAAACGATATAAGCAACAGAAACTTGCTTGGACTCCCATTCCATGAACATAAAGAAAATTTCGTTTGGTGATTTTTCTCACCCCCCTATTACAAACGAATGTTAGTTATTATTTTTGTGTGAAGCAAACTTATTCTCAAACCAAATACAGTCCGACATGAAAAGACTTGTTTTAGTGTTCATGCTCCTGCTGACCGGCGCTGCGGCGCTGGTAGCCCAACGCACGATCACCGGCGTAGTTACCGACGACAAGGGCGAAGCGCTCATCGGTGCTTCGGTCGTAGTCAAGGGTACCTCAATAGGCACGGTGAGCGATCTGGACGGAAGTTTCCGGCTACAGGTTCCGGCCGATGCAACCACTCTCATGGTGAGCTACACCGGCTACTCCACGCAGGAAGTAGCCCTGACCACCGCAACCACTTATCAGATTGGCCTTGCCACCGACGTGGTAGCGATCTCGGAAATTGTGGTGGTGGGCTACGGTACGCAACAGAAACGGGACGTGACAGGTTCCATCTCGCAGGTAAAAGGCGATGTGATCGCCAACTTGGCCACGCCGAGCTTTGACCAGCAACTCGCCGGCCGCGCCGCAGGGGTACAGATCACCCCTCCGAGCGGCATTTTGGGCGCGCCGCCGCAAATCCGGGTCAGGGGGGTAAACTCCATCTCCTCCGGTACTGCTCCGCTTATCGTTATTGACGGGGTACCCGTTTTCAGCGGTGATGTGGGCGGATTCACTCCGGCCAACGCACTGGGCGACCTCAACCCGGCGGATATCGAATCCTTCGAAATCCTCAAGGACGGCGCTGCCACGGCTATTTACGGTTCCCGCGCATCCAACGGCGTGATCCTCATTACCACCAAAAAAGGTAAAGCGGGCAAAGCAAAATTTGCTTATGACGCCTATGTGGGCATGGCACAGGCTACCAACCTGTTCGACTTGCTGAATGCACAGGAATTCGTGGAGATCAACAACGAAAAGAACCGCAATGCAGGCGGCGCTACCGACATTGCCAACCTGCAAACCCGCCCCGACGGCAGCGTTGTGGAAACAAACTGGAATGATGTGATCTTCCGGAATGCTTTCCAGCAAAACCACGTTTTTTCCGTCAGCGGCGGCACCGACAAAAACAGCTACTACTTCTCCTTCGGCTTTTCCGACCAGGAGGGTATTGCCGTTTCCAACAGCCTATCTCGTTATACTTTCCGCGCCAATTTGGACCAGAGTGTTAACAACTGGCTGAAAGTGGGCTTCTCCAGCGGCGTGACCCGCCAGCAGAACCTTGGCCCGCTCACCGGCTCCAACAACCTTTCCGGCAACACGTTCTCTACCATACGCATGTTCCCGAACGTGGATGTGTATGATCCGAACGATCCCACCGGATACAACCTCGACGACATCAACCCGCGCACCCTGGGCCGCGGCGCCAACACCATCGAGATCGCCAACGGCATTCCCAACCAGCGCTTCGTTTTGGACAATGACGCCCGCCGCTCGGATTCCTGGCGCTTGCTCGGCAATGCCTATGTGGGCATCCAAATAGCCAAAGGGCTGGATTTCCGTTCTCAACTCGGTATTGACGGCGTCTATGTGGACGACTACCTGTTCCAGGACCCCCGCCATGGCGACGGGTTCTCTGCCAATGGCCGCATTTCCCAGGCGTTTTCTCCCGCGCTGCGCTGGAACTGGCAGAACGTGTTGAGCTACAACCAAACATTCGCGGAAAAGCACAATCTGGGTCTGACTTTGGTTCAGGAATACCAAAAGCAGCGCTCCAGCTTTTATCAAACCCAGGTTTCTGACCTCTCCGACCGCTTTTTCAAGGAAAATGTGGTCTCGGGTACTTTTGTGAACCAGCAAGTATTCGGCGGTATTTCTGAAAACGGTATCGCTTCCTACTTGGGCCGCGTGAATTACAATTTTGCCCGCAAGTATTACATCAGCGCATCTATCCGTCGCGACGCGCTCTCAGCGCTTCCTGAGGCAGGCCGCGTAGGTTACTTCCCCGGCGCATCTTTTGCATGGCGCATTTCTGAAGAGCCCTTCTGGGAAGGCCTCAAAACGGTGATCTCCGATTTCCGCCTCCGCGGTTCTTTCGCTGAAGTGGGCAACACTGCCATCGGCAACTATCCCTACATCGGCTCCTACGGCTCCGCGCTTTACGGTACCCAAACCGGTATCGGTTACAACAACTTCGGCAACGACGGTCTTCGGTGGGAGGCTCAGAAAAAGTACGACTTCGGCTTTGATCTCGGCCTGTTGGACAACCGCATCAATGCCTCTCTGGCTTACTGGATACAGGATAACGACGACATCATCCTGCAGGCGCCGACTCCGCCTTCGGTGGGTATCCCCGGCAACATCATCAACCAGAACATCGGCCGGGTGAAAAACCAGGGCATCGAATTTACAGTTGATGCAACCGCAGTGCGTTCCAACCAGTTCCGCTGGAATGTTGCCTTCAACCTCACCACCCAATCAAGCGAAGTATTGGCGTTGGTAAACGACCAGGATATCAACCCGGATGAATTTACCATCATTCGCGTGGGTGAAGCCCTGCGGTCTATCTACGGGTTCAACTACTGGGGTGTGAACCCCGCCAACGGCCGGCCGGTGTATGAAAAAATCGACGGCCGCTTTGTGCAGCAAAACGTAGCCACCGGCGCTTTCACCATTTTCGATCCTGCCAATCCCGGTGCAACGGGTGAAGCCGCTACGCTTTCCGCTTCTACCGATCGCCGTATCCTCGGCTCTGCATTGCCCAAGTGGTTCGGCGGTCTGGACAACAACTTCAGCTTCGGTCCGTTTGATGCCAATATCTTCATCCGCTTCTCCGGAGGCAACATGATCATGAACCGCACCCGGGCTGACCTGGTCGATCAAGGCTTCAACAACAACGGCACGGAAATTCTCGGCCGCTGGCAAAGCCCCGAAAACCCGGGCGACGGCTGGACGCCGGTACTTTTCCTCAATGCCAGCAATACGGTCAACAACCAGAACGTGGCACATACCCGCTTTGTAGAAAAAGGCGATTTCCTGCGCTTCGGCAACATCGGCCTGGGTTACACCCTGCCGCGCAGCGTAGCTCAGAAACTCAGCATTGAAAACCTGCGCATCTACGCTCAGGCACAGAACGCGATCACCATTACTTCCTATACCGGCACTGACCCGGAAACGAACACCAACGGCTTCGGCGTTGACTTCAACGGCAACCCGCAACAGCGCGTGTTCACCTTCGGTATCAATCTCGGTTTCTAACTCAAAAAATTGCAAGCCATGAAAAAATTCATGATAAAAAGTAAATTCATCCTGGCGGTCGGTCTGGCAATGGCACTGAGCGTGGCCTTCGTATCCTGCGACAAGGATACTACTGACCTCGCGCCTTTCGACCGCATTACAGAGGCTGTAGCCTTCCAGACACCGGAGCGCTGCGAGCTGTCCATGGTTGGTGTTTATGACAGAGCACAGAGCGGCTTTTATCTCGCCGGTCAGGTACGTGGGTATCCCTTCGGAGCCGCCAACACCTCACAGGGCGATTGCCGCGGCGAGGATATGCTGAACGTGGCATTGTTCTATGCTATTACTTACCAAGCTACTTACAATCCTACCACGGCCAACAATGACTATCACTGGCAAACGCTGTATTCTTTGATCAACCGCGCCAATATCGTTATAGAGGGTGTGCAAAAAGCCGGCGTGGACAAGGTGCTCAGCGAAGCCAAAGCACGTGAATATGAAGGCGAAGCCCGTTTCCTGCGCGCTTTGGCGCACCACGAGTTGCTGGTTCACTTCGCCCGTCCGTATGCCCATACGGCAGGCGCTTCGCATGCAGGCGTGCCCTATCGCACTACCGCAGTAAATACCTCTGCTGCATTGGAAGCTGCCCGCGCACAGGGTCGCAATACGGTGAAGGAATGCTATGATCTGCTCCTGGAGGACCTCAACTATGCCGAGCAAAACCTGCCCGCCACACGCGCAGGCTCCCGCAAGATCACCCGTGCTACTTCCGGCGCAGCCATTGCGCTGAAGACCCGTATTTATCAGCATATGGGCCGCTGGCAGGATGTCATTACCGAAGGACAGAAGTTGATCACTGCGGGTAACTACAGCCTTACAGCTCAACCGGAAGGCGTATTTGCCAATAATGCTGCCAATACAGAATCCGTTTTCGCCATTGAAAATGCGCAGGCTGACAACCCGGGCGTAAACGGCGCCCTCCCGGTGATGTATTCCGTCTCTCCGGGGCGCTTCTTAGTGGCCATCAGCCCGATCATCTGGAACGCTCCATTCTGGCATCCCGACGATCTCCGCCGCGCGCAATTGGCCAAGAACAACGGCCGGGCTTACTTCTCGCACAAGTACCGCAACATCACCACGCAGGACGACTACAACCAGATCATCCGCCTGTCGGAAGTGCTGCTCAACATGTCGGAAGCGTACCTTCGCATTCCTGCTCCCAATACTACCGAGGCGCTTGCCCTCCTCAACCAGGTGCGCAACCGCGCGCTCGCCGATGCGGGATTGCACTATACTGCCGGCAGCTTTGCCACGGCAAAGGACATGCTCCGCGCCGTATTGCAGGAGCGCCGCATAGAGTTACTTGGAGAAGGCCGCCGCTGGTCTGACATCCACCGCTTAGCGCTCGATCCGGACTTCAGCACCGGCGGTATTCCCGCAAAAGTGCTCTATAACAATACCGTTTTCGCAAGCTGGGGCCCCGGCATCGGTTACAACCCGGACGGGACTTATTCCGGACCGACGCTTACCCTGCCTGCCATTCCGTATGACGACTTCAGGTTCTTGTGGCCAATCCCGCAGTCCGAGTTGAACACCAACGAAGTGCTCAAAGGGGAGCAGAACCCGGGCTATTAATTACTTGATTACCAGGCTTCATGCCTGAAAGAAAAGAGCCGTCCCGTTCGCGGGGCGGCTCTTGCTTTTTGGGTTTGGCAAAACGCTGAAATTCCATTATTTTTGTGTCGATTATTTATTGCGCCATGACCAGAACTTCCATACAGCGCCGGCATTTTACCGTAACCGACAAAGGAATCCATCTCACCAGGCGGTGTAGCCGTCTGCGAGTCTATTGCACTCAAATTGCCGGTTGAGGATTTATTCCCGGAGGAAAACCGTTGAATAAGACTGATTTCCTTTCACGGTTAGCATTTTTTGGCCACCGGATTAGTAGCTCAAAATCCATTTTAACCAATATTCCCAACTCATGTCTTCCGATTCCGTTATACGCAAAGCCGAAAAGCGCGTCAAAGCCAAAAAGGGTTTTTATGTGCACTTAGGTTCATTCATCTCCGTAGGAGTTTTCTTCCTGCTGATGAATTTTTTCACCTACGATGGAGAGTGGTGGTTCTTTTTCCCTCTGCTGCCCTGGCTCGTGGGTGTTTTGATCCATTACTTTGTCACTTTCGGTTTTCCGGGCACGGATATTCTTACAGAGGGATGGGAAGAAAGGCAATTGGAAAAGGAAGTGCGCGCCATTTTGCAAAAAGGCGGCGGCTTCCCGCGAAATGAAACGGAAATGAACAAAGAGCTTCCTTTGCCCGATGACAGGCTGGAATTACCTGACCCGGAAAAGATCCCGGAAAAAAGATGGAGCGATAAGGATTTTGTGTAAATACCCTATTACACTGTAAATTAAGTTTCTGTGCTTAGTGAAGGGGTGACTACGGGGCTGTGCCTTGGCTGAGTCACCCCTTCACTAGCCTGATCAAAGCAAACTTTCTTAGTTTACAATGTACTATACTCCCGTTTAGAGCTTATCAATGCCGCTGCGCATCAGATTCATGTGTAGGCTACCCCCATCTCTCGAGAATCCTTCGCACCGACCCCGCATATCCGCCGCCGAACAGATTGACATGTACCAGCAGGTAGTACAACTGATATACCTCTATCCGCTCCTCAAAGCCGGGTGCGATCGGCCGGGCTGTTTCGTAGCTTTCGTAAAACACCGGATCGAAGCCGCCGAAGAGCCGGCTCATGGCCAGGTCCATCTCGCGGTGAGCATAGCAGGCGGCAGGGTCGATGAGCACGGGCAAGCTGTAGGTGTTGCACAGGAAATTGCCGCCCCATAGGTCGCCGTGGATCAGGGCCGGCGGCTCTTCCGGGCAGATGGAAGGCAACCTGTCGTAAAGGGCCTTCAGGCGGCGTTCGTCAGCGGCAGTAAGCTGCTTTTGAGCGATTGCCATGCGCATCTGCGGGCGCAAACGCGTTTCGGCGTAAAACTCCGCCCAGGTATCGTACCGGGTATTGGATTGCGGCAGCGAGCCGATATAATTATCGTGGTCCAGTCCGTACTTTGCGGCGCTTTGCTCGTGCAGTGCCGCCAGCGACTGCCCGAAGCATTCCCAGAATGCCCGGTTTCGATGGCCGGGTGCGATGTATTCCAGCAGGAGCCAGGCCCAGCCACCAGGCGCGCTGCCTTGTGCGATCACCTCCGGCACGGCAATGACGCCCGGCTCGGCAAGTGCCTGTAAGCCGAGCGCTTCGGTGCGGAGCATCCCGGCTGCGTCATCTCCGCGATTGTACTTGATGAAATACTGCCGTCCATCGTGGGCCGTCAGTAGCGCAGCCTGGTTGATATCCCCGCCTGAAACGGGTTTGGCGCCGGAGAGCCGGATGCCGTGTTCGGAGAGGAGGTGGGATTGGATGACGGAGGGAAGCATGGTTGGGAAAGTAAAAAGTAAAAAGTAAAAAGTAAAAAGTGGGTTTTAAACGATTGACGAACAAGCCCTATTATTGTGAGATAAAAAACAATAAGATCATGAACGGCAGCCCTTTATTTCGAATCTTTGCCGGAGCAGTCGGCTTGTTGGTAGTCATCAACATGTTGATCGCCAATGACTTCGCATTACTTTGGGGTGGGCCGGAATCTGCATTGGCTTGGGACAGCACCGGCGCCGTACCGCGAAATTACCTCCCTGCATTGCTGCAATGTATGATCTGGGATGCTTCAGGAGGAAATGTCTTCATCTATCGCCTGCCGGGCGCCTTGTGGCTGCTACTCGCCGCGGCTGTTTTTTTCTTTGTAGGCAGACCATTGTTCGGCACGCGTACCGCTATCCTGACCTTGCTCGTAACGGGCGCTTCGCTGGGCGTTCCCCAATGGGCAAAGATCGCCACTGCCGACAGCTTGCTTTTTGTCTTGCATGCCTCAGGCTTTCTTTTTTTATTGCGTTTCCTGAAAAAACCAGGCATGGCCTGGCGCATGGCGTTTTATATCGCGGTTTTATTTTCCGCGCTGGTACATCCTTTCTCCACCCTGATATTTCTGGGGATAGGCCCGTTTTTTTTGTATTTCAGCCATCCGCAAGGCAAGCGATTGATCTCCCTTCAGCCCTGGATTGTTGCCGCGCTTTCATTCGGCATGGCGTGGTTGCTTGTAAAAGACCAATGGAATTTGCCCTATTTTTTCAGAGGGCCGGGGTATTTGCATTTTCTGCTACTGGCAGCAGGTGGGTTCCTTCCCTTTGCGGGTTTTCTCATCGCCGGTTTGCGGGATTACCTGCCCAAGATGCGCAAAGGGGACGAGATGGCGCTCGTACTCATTTTTGGGTCTTTGACTTTGCTTATGGCGCGCTCCCCGGCGTTGGCCCTTCCATTGGCGCTTATTGCAGCGCGGCAAATGGACGCCTTTTTCTATCCCAACTACCCCTATGGCGCTTTTGTAAAAACCGGCGCGATCCTGCACCTCATCCTGGTCTTTTTTGCGGCAATTGGGTTGATGATGGGCGGTCTGTTCTATTTTGAAGGCCCCGGTTTCCGGGCGGGAATGGCCTTGGGTGCAGCCTACTGGAGCATGAGTTTCCTTGGGGTGATCGGCTTGTACGGCCGGCAACGGCGCTTAGCGGTCGGTGCGCCGCTAATGGCAGGCGTATTGGCTGTATTCCTGTTTTGGATACAGGTTTTTCCCCTATGGGAAAACCAGCGCAGGGTGGCCAATGATATCCTGGCTGAAATTCCCGCAGAGACGGACCGCAAGGTGTTTGTGCTCCATAGCCCGGGAATTCTTTTTCCCAACTTGGCCGTGTATGCGCGGCAGCGCTTTTCCAACGTGCAGTTGACGCCGAGCCTTTTCAAACTGCCCCGGGTCGCTGAGGACCAGCCTGCTTTTTATCTCATCGCTCCGGCAGAAACAGACAGAATCCCTGCCGCTTGCAGGGTTGTAAAAGCCTCTGCGCCGAAGGTTGGAACGGCTGATGCGGTTTGGGTATGTGGGGGGAAGGTTAAAGGTTAAAGGTTAAAGGTTAAAGGTTAAAGGATCAAGTGGCGCCTGTTAATGACCGGGCCGGATGATGCCGGGGAAAAATATAACCGCTATTAACAAAAGCAATTGCAAGATCAGAAAAGGGACTATGCCCCGGTATATATGGCCGGTGCTTACCTGGGGCGGCGCTACGCCTTTGAGGTAAAAAAGCGAGAAGCCGAAGGGCGGGGTCAGGAAGGAAGTTTGCAGGTTGATGGCCAATAATACGCCTATCCATACCAAGTCCATTCCCAGTTCCTTGAAAATGGGGGCAGCTATGGGTACTATGATGAAGATGATCTCGATGAAGTCAATAAAAAAGCCGGCAACGAAAACTACGGCCATCACTAAGAAAAGGAACATGTAAGGAGACAAATTGGCGCCTTGAACCCACTCCACCAAAAACCTGTCGCCGTTCATTTCTCTGAAAACCAATGAGAATGTGGCAGCTCCCAGCAAGATAATGAATACCATGGATGTGAGGTGTGTGGTTTCCTGCATCACGTGGCGCAGTACGCTTATATTCAGCTTTTTCTGCAATGCCGTTAGCAGTGTGGCGCCCACCGCGCCAATGGCGGCTGCCTCGGTAGGGGAGGCGATGCCGGCAAATATGGAACCCAGAACGGCAACGATGAGAACCAATGGCATTACTAAAGACTGTACTAATTTGCGCACGAAGCCGGGACCCATGAACGCGGCAATTTCTTCCCGGGGCATGGCGGGCGCCACCTGGGGTTTGATGGCTGCCACCGCGAGTATGTACACAAGGTAAGCGCCCACGAGCAGGAATCCCGGTACAAATGCCGCAGCAAAGAGATCGCCCACTGAAACATTCAATACGCTGCCCAGCAGAACCAAAACGACCGATGGCGGGATGATCTGGCCAAGTGTGCCTGCTGCTGAGATGGTGCCGGTTGCGAGTTCCGGGCTGTAGTTGCGTTTGAGCATGGTGGGCAGGCTGATGAGCCCCATGGTCACTACCGTAGCGCCCACTATGCCGGTGGAAGCGGCCAACATGGCGCCTACCACCACCACCGATACGGCCAAACCGCCCCGGATCCGGCCCATGAGCGTAGCCATCGTTTCCAGCAACTGCCCGGCAAGCCCCGATCGCTCCAGCATGATGCCCATGAAGATAAACAGCGGCACGGCGATCAGCACGTAGTTGTTCATCACGCCCATTACACGCGGGGGAAGTGCGGCCAGCACGGAAATGTCGAGAAAGCAAACTGCATACAGTATGGACAAACCCGCCAGGGTGAAAGCCACGGGATAACCGTACAGGATGAGTACGAAAATGCTGATGAATAATATGAGGGCGATGATTTCCATTTTGCAAGGTTGGATCGGGTGAATTGGGTGAATCGGGGGAATCGGGGGAATCGGGGGAATCGGGGGAATCGGGGGAATCGGGTTTTGTAACAAAATTCCGTTTCAAAAGCCAGTTCCCCCGATTCCCCCGGTTTCACCGCTTTCACCGCTTTTCCCTTTCAACTGGAGGATTGACTCGATGATGGAGGCAATTCCCTGGAGGAAAAGCAGAAAAGCTCCCACAGCGATTGAAAATTTGATCAGGTAGCGGGCCGGCAGTCCGCCCGGATCGGGAGATGTTTCGCGAATGAGGAGTGCGTCCCATCCGAATTGGAAAGCAAATACCATCAGCGCAAAACACCAGGGTATCAGAAACAATATCCCGCCGATGAGATTGACCCAGGCTTTGTCCCTTTGGCCGAATTTGGAGTAGAATAAGTCCACCCGCACATGCCGGTCGTGTTTGAAGGCATAACCGGCGCCGATCAGAAAAATAAGCGCAAAAAGGTGCCACTCCAATTCCATGATCCAGGTTTGCGTATCGTTGAGCAGGCGGCGATAGACCACGTCCACCACCACCAGCAAAACCAGGGCGGCAGTGAGCCAGGCTATACTCCTTCCGGCATACTCGTTTAGGCGCCCAATAGCCGAGTGAATCCGGTGCAGCGGTTTTTTCATATTCCATAGTAGTTTTGGCCGACCAATATTCGCTATTTTTCCGGTTTTGAGCGCATCTTTTATTAAGGTATATTTTTCGGCTTAGTGTAGGAATTACACTACTTTTGCTGCGCGAATCAATTTGAATAGCCTTATGATCGTAGTAGTAGACAGCGGATCCACAAAAGCGGACTGGCAATTAGTGCAAGGGCCGCACGTGGAAAATATCCATACGCATGGCGTCAATCCAGTCTTTTTGAGCGAGGAAGAGATATTCGAGGTGCTCGCGCCATCTTTTGAGGGGCACGATGCCCGCAGCAAGGCTGAATCTGTATTTTTCTACGGCGCCGGCTGCTGGGATGAGGGCCGTTCCGGGAAGATCAGAAGGGCTTTGCAGCGCATTTTTATTCATGCAAAAGTGACCGTAGAACACGATCTGCTCGGCGCCGCTCGCGCCACATGCGGGAAATTGCCCGGCATCGCAGCCATCATCGGCACCGGATCAAACACTTGCCTGTACGATGGTTCGAATGTAACAGACAATGTGACCAATCTCGGCTATCTCGTCGGCGACGAAGGCAGCGGCACCTGGTTGGGCAAAGCCCTCATCAGGGCTTATTTCTACAGGGAAATGCCCCCGGATATTCGCGCCCAATTCGATGCAAAATTTCCCGGAGGGGAAAAGGCGATATTGGACGGAGTGTATGCAAGCGAAGAAACGCCCAACGTGTACCTTGCCTCTTTCACCCGGTTCTTCTCCGAGCACAAGGAGCACGTATTCATTCAAAAATTGCTTTACGATGCGTTTGCCGTTTTTATCGACCGGCACGTGCGCAAGTATGAAGGACATATAAGATTGCCGGTGCATTTCATCGGCTCCGTCGCATTTTACTTCCAGGATGTGCTCAAAGTAGTGCTGGCCGAGCGGAACATGCAGCCGGGTATTTTTATCCAAAGACCCATAGATAACCTCACGGCCTTTCACACAGGCCATATTCTTGAATTATAATGAGTAAGCAAATCAAACGAGTAGCGGTTTTTACTTCCGGAGGCGATGCCCCGGGGATGAACGCGGCCCTAAGGGCCGTGGTGCGGTCGGGCAGTTATTACGATCTGCACGTTTTCGGCATCAGGCGCGGTTACGAAGGTATGATTGAAGGCGACATAGTGCGGCTGGAGCGCGCCGATGTGGGCAATATTATCCACAGGGGCGGCACTTTCCTGAAAACCGCGCGCAGCGAAAAATTCCGGACCCCGGAAGGCAGGAAATTAGCATATGAAACCCTCCTGGCCCATCAAATTGATGCCTGCATCGCCATAGGCGGAAATGGCACTTTTTCCGGCGCGCACATCTTCTATGAAGAGTTCGGAGTGCCCATCGTCGGCATTCCCGGCACCATCGACAACGATCTCTACGGCACGGACTATACCATAGGCTTCGATACGGCAGTGAATACGGCAATTGATGCGGTAGATAAGATCCGGGACACTGCCGACTCTCACAACCGCCTGTTTTTTATCGAGGTGATGGGCAGGCATGCGGGGTTCATTGCTCTTAATACCGGCATCGGCAGCGGCGCCGGCTTCGTCATAATCCCGGAGTCCACCCGCACTATTGAAGACTTGGTGGGGGAACTTCAACTCAATGCCCGCCGGAAAAAACTTTTCAGCCTCGTGATCGTCGCAGAGGGCAGCAAGCTCGGCGGCGCAACCCAAATTGCCCAGCAGGTGCAGGAAAAACTCGATTTCTACGATATCCGCGTTACCATCATCGGCCATTTGCAACGCGGCGGTTCGCCGACGGCGCAAGACCGGGTAATGGCCAGCCGCTTGGGGCACGCTGCCATAGTTGGATTGCTGGACGGCCAAAAGGATGTCATGGTAGGCATAAAAAACGACAAGATATCATTCACCCCCTTGGTGGATGCCATAAATAAGTCCCGGGGACCCAACAAGGAACTGCAGCGCCTGGCTGAGATACTCGCTTTGTAAGGACAGGGTACTCGTCTTGAATCCTGAGACATCAAGACACGAGTACCCAGCCATCAATCGCACTTGAAAGTAAAGTAAAACTCCCCGTCCACGGCATCGTCCGTATTCACGAAGGGCCATTTGAGTATCTGCAGTCGAAGACGCGAAATGGTCACCCCTGCCGGCAGCATTTGATTCGCCGTAGTCATGAGGTCCTTTGGGATAACGGAGAAGGAAAACATGCCGTCGCCGAGGTTTTTCATTTTTAAACGTGGATTGTTTCCCACGGTGCCCAGGGTGCTGAACCTGTAGGTCTGCCCATTGCTGCCCACTACCCGGAAATAGACGAATACGTTGTCTCCCAGGTTTTGCATGGTGGGCTTGTCTTCCAGCTTGTTGTTGTATAAAAGAGTGAACACGTCATCCGGGCGGGTGTAAAGGGTATCCAGGTTCACCACATCGGGGAAGCTGTACACCTTGCGCGCCAGTCCGGGCGGTTTGGGTACGGGCACCCAAATATCGGTTGTTTTATAATCTCCTCCGCCGGCAGCGCAGTTGCCCCCGGAGCCGCCGTCCTTGCGTTTGACCAGGAAGCATATTCCATTGTCGTAAACAGCATCCGGATCGGTGTCGTAGAATTGGGTCGGTATCATGCCGAAGCGCCAGATATTAGGCCCTACTTGTTCCATGCGCGCTTCGTCAAGGGAGTTGTTCCATGTGCCGATTTTGCTGGAAGGTTCGTTGGGGCTCCAGGTCCAGATATAAAGCGGCCCCGGATCACCGACAAGTATGCCGCAGGCCAGGTCCTGGGTGAGGTCAATATAGATATATACCGAATCGGTCACATCCGGGCGCTCCGGCTCGATCCATGCCAGGGAGCCGCCGCCGGGAGTAGCAGTAGTGCAAAGAGGCCCCCCCTGTTGTGCAAGCGCTGAACCTGCAGAAACCAGGAACAGGGAGAGGGGAAGATATTTCAGGATTTTCATCGTTGCAAAGTTTCAAAGTGATAAAATTTACTGGCGCTCAAAGGTGTAAATGTAGGAGACTGCTCCTGTTTTGTCAGGTACGGATACTCCCGGGCAGAAAGGACGGATGAATTTGACCTGCATGGTATTGTCCACAAATTCGCGCACCGGGCTGAACATTTGCAGCGCAAATACTTCGTTGTTAACGGTCAGATTGATCACAGAGGGAAAATCGTTGTCGTCGAAAGCCCAGGTGCCGCTGAGCGGAAAGTAGATTTTTGAACTGCCCGGCGTCACGTTGAATTTAAAGTCGCTGCTGTTGAAATTGATGACAGCCGGCTGATCTCCTACGGTAAGACCGGAAACGTCGAGCCGGTTGCCGGACCCCGTTTTGAGTTCGTCCACCTGTACAACGGAGCTCAATTGCCAGTTGCCGTTAATACCTTTTACCTGGCTGAAGGGCTCCCCGATGGGCGGGATTTCGTCGGGCGTACAAGCGCTCATACATAGCCCCAGTACCAGGAGCAACAGCGCGGATGTATGGAGAAGAACTTTCATGATGTTATCGTTTTTTCAGTTAGTCAATGAGTTAATTGCAGCCTCCGGAGGGGTTGGGCCGCATATTGGGATTGGCGCTGAGTTCGCTGTCGGGCCACTGGCACACCATGCCGTTGCAGTCCCATGGCGCGTTGCGGATGCGGAGATTGGATACGGGCACTATGGTTTTATTTCTTGCCGTAGCGGTTGCAATGCGCTTGAGTTCGTGAAAGCGGTTGCCTTCGGCGATGAGTTCGATGCGCCGTTGCCTGCGCGCTTCAATGACGATATTAACCGCAGAAGCGCCGGTTGAGGTCTGTGAAACCTGCGCACGGTTCTGGATATCTCGGAGGTCCTGAACGGCAACCTCCAGGTTGGAGCCGAGTTCGGCAGCGGATTCTGCCCGGATGAGCTTCAACTCCGTAATGTGCAGGATGGGCACATTCCAGATGTCGTTTCGGGCAGTGGAGGTTTCAAACTTGTTGCAGGCGTAAAGCCCGGCAGCGGCTTCGATAAACCATTGCTGACCCCGCAAATCGGCAGGCACAGCCGTAGCCTCAGCATAAGCATCGCCTGACAGAAAAGCCTGTGCGGTATTGGTATTGGGATTCAGGCGGTACTGCCCTGCCAGGGTTCCGCCCGCATTGTTGATGATGTTGCCGCCTGCATTTCCGGTTGTGTTGGTGCTCGCCAATTGAAAAACAGCTTCCGTGGTTCCTTGCAGGGAGAAGCGGTTTTCCAGCACCGGGTCGAAGGGGAAGCGGCCGCTGTTGATCACTTCGTTGGCCTTGTCGTACGCATTCTGGAAATCGTTCATCTGGAAATATACTTTTGCCAGGTAACCCTTGGCCGCCCAGGTTGTCGCATAATTGCCGTTGGATTCCGGCAGGTCTGCTTCGGCGGCTTGCAGATCGCTGATGATCTGCTGGTACACTTGCGCCACGGTGGAAGGGTCAACCGGTTCGGTGGCATACCTGAGATGGATGGGAATGCCCTGGTGGGAGTTGTCGGCCGTGTAACCGAAGGGCTGGGCAAATATCCTGACGATCTCGAACATAGCCACGCCGCGCAGAAACCGTATTTCGGCAGTCATGCGCTTGCGATCGGCTTCGGATAAACCATTGACCAGGTCAAATCGCTCCAGCAGGTAATGCCCTCTCCCATATACTCTTGCGCCGTCGGCGAGGAAAGAACGGGTAGTGCCGAGGAAAATATCCGTGGTGCGTGTATAGTGGGCCCGCCAGTCGCCGTTGGTGAGAATATTGGGATCGCCGTTGATATTGTCGGCCATGAGTTCGGCGATCATCCAGGTCTGGCCTCCCATGAACCCTCCGCTTGCCAGGGCCGCATAGGCGCTGTTGAGCGCTTGTTGCGCCGCCTCGGGAGTGCCGAGGAACTCTTCTTCCGTAATGAGATCAAATGGCTCAAAAGCTAAGAAATCATCGCTGCAACTGAAACTGCCTGCCGAAAGCAGGAAGATCATGATGACGGTGATGGATTTATGAATAGTTGACATGATAGCAGCTTTTTGCGGTTAGAAGGAAAAGTTGATGCCGAAGTTCATGGTGCGTTCTTGCGGCGGAGTGAGGTATGTAACCCCTACGCCGCCGATGTTGCGCTCCTGCGGGGTGTTGCGATCGCGCGACACTTCGGGGTCCCATCCGTCAAACTTGGTAAAAGTCAGCAGGTTGGTGCCGTTGACATAAACCCTGAAACTTTTGAAAGGCGATTTGGCCGCGGTGATGCGCGCCGTGTACCCGAGGGTCACGTTGCGCAGGCGGGCGAAGGAGCCGTCGTATAGCCACAAGGTATGGTTGTTCTGCCAGAAGTTGTCGTTGCCGCCCCAGTTGATCATGCTCATGGTGAGCTGCGGGAAACGGGCATTGTCGCCGGGTTTGCGCCAGCGGTCGAAAATCTCCCGGCGCATGTTCCAGTCGGTCACTACTCCCAGTTGCCTTTTGGCTGCGTCGTCATAAATGGTGCCGCCGAGTTGGAAGTTGACCAGGAAACTGAAGTCAAACGGCCCGACGTTGAAGGTATTGGTAATACCGCCTACAAAATCCGGGAAGAGGTTATCCACGGGGCTGCGGGCGGTGGCCACGTCGTAAACGAAGGTTTCCTTGCCGTCTGCATCGAGATAAACGGGGCGGCCGGTTTCGCTGTCCACCCTTACGAAAGGAACCAAATAGTTAACGCCGATGGGAAGCCCGGGCAATACGCGCACATCGCCGAAACCGCCGTCCAAAGCATCGGGTGGGGCGGTGCCCACATCGAGTACCTGGTTGGTGGTGCGCGTCAGGTTGAGGTTGGTTTCCCACTTGATTTTTTTACCGCTGATGTTGCGCGTGGTCAGGCCTACTTCCCAGCCCTTGTTATCCATTTTGGCGATGTTTTCGTAGAACTGCAGTTCGTCCACCGAGCCTGAGCTGGCCTGTACCTTGCGGAAGAGGAAAGCAGAGGAGGTTCTTTTGTAGAAATAGCTGAAATTCACTACAATTCGGTCGTTTAGCATTCCCATGTCAAAGCCGCCGTCATAGCTGTTCACCACCTCCCATTGCACGTTGGGGTTTTCCGGTTTGGTTTGGGCCCGGGTCAATTGACCGTTGTAGTAAAGCCCGCCGTTGTCCTGTTCCGGAAGGGGATAACTTCTTGAGGGATATTGTTCCCTCCAGCGGATGTCGGAGTTTCCGGTGATGCCCCAACTGGCTTTCAGCTTGAGGAAATTGATCAGGGGAAACTGTTGCATAAAAGGCTCCTCGGAGATGATGTAGCCCAAACCGACCGAGGGGAAGTTGCCGAACCGGCGGTTGCGGCCGAACCGTGAGGAGCCGTCGCGGCGAAATACCACCTGGAGGAGATACTTGTCGTCAAAGCTATAGTTGGCCCTCGAGAATATGGAGAAGAATCGCCATTTGTCCACATCGTAAGCGCTGAATGATTCCTGGGCATAGGCTTCGCCCTGGGCGGGATTGCGGAATATGTGGTCGGGCAAATCCACATAAGACTCGAAGGTGCCGTCTGAAGAGGATTGCTGGTACTCGGTACCCGCCATGACGCGCAGGTTGTGCCTGGCGTTTTTAAGCGGTATGGCATAGGTGACGGTACCGAAAGTATTCCAGTTGGCAGCTTCAACCTTGTTGACCCTGGCGCGGTCTAAGTCTGTAGTCCACACCACACTTTCCCATACGTAATCCCCCAGGCTCATAAAGTCCAGGTTCCCGGTCACATTGATGTCTAAACCTTTTACCGGCGAATAATTGAAAATGAGGTTGTTGATGGATCTCCATTCCCTGACGATATTGCTGTAGTACTCCAGCTCTGCCACCGGGTTTTGGTAAATATTGAAGTAAGTGCCGTCCTCATTGTAAACCGGATAAATGGGCAGCGCGGCGGTTTGCGCGGTACCCAAACCGCCGGCCCAGGCCTGGCGGGGCCTGTCAATCAAGGTGCGGGAAATGGATGAGGAAATCCCTATTGACATTTTGGGGCTGAGGCGGTAATCCAGGTTGGCCCTGAGGCTGCCGCGGCCGAAGTTGTTGCCTTTGATGTAGCTGTCTGCCTCGCTGTAGGTGGCCCCCAGGTAGGTGCTCAGCTTTTTGCCGCCTGCCGTGTAGGAAAGCGAATGTTCCTGCTTGAAACCGGTTCTGAGCACCTGGTCGAGCCAGTCGGTATCTATTCCGGCTATGCTTTCATAATCAGTAGGGTGCTGGGCAATACCTCCCGTAGTAAGCGGAAGCGGGAGCGGAGCGCGCCCTACGTTTCCATCGTTTTCCCAGGCTTCCTGGCGGACCTGAAGCCATTCCTGCGCATTGAGCAACTGGATGAGCCGGGTCGGATTGGAGCTGCCGATGCGCGTGCTGAAGTTGAAAGTGGGTTTGATATTCCGGCCCCTTTTGGTGGTGATGAGGATGACGCCGTTGGCGCCGCGGGAACCGTAGATGGAAGACGAGGACGCGTCTTTGAGTACCTCTACAGACTCGATGTCGTTGGGGTTGATACTGGCAAGAGGGTTATTGTTTTGGGCATTGCGGCTTTCTGTGAGGAACTGGTCTTGGGTGATGGGAATGCCGTCCACCACGATGAGAGGTTCACCACCGGAGGACAATGAGGCCACGCCCCTGATGCGGATGTGAGCTCCTGCACCGGCCAGGCCGCTGGTTTGGGTCAGGTTGACCCCCGTGATCTTGCCTTGCAGGGCATTCTCAAAGCTGGAGCCGACGAAATCGAGCAGCTCTTTATTGTCCACCTTTGAAATGGAACCTACCACGTCTCTTTTTCGCTGTACGCCGTAACCGACCACCACGACTTCTTCCAGCAGCTTGGCCTCTTCTTTGAGGCTGAAGTTGACGGTCGCTACAGCTCCATTGGCCAAGGTAATGGTTTGCTCATTCGATTGATAACCGGTGTAGCTGCAGGCTATGATATGGGTTCCTGCAGGCGCCCGGAACTCGAAAGTGCCGTCAATGTCAGTGGAGGTTCCAGTTGCGGTGCCTTTAATGACCACCGAGGCGCCGATCAGCGTTTCACCTTTTTCATCGGTGACAACACCCTTGATAGTGCCCTGGGCACAAAGCAATAAAGGCAGGAGGAATAGACTGATTGCTCCTCCCCAATGCATTATTCGTTTCATACAATGAGTGTTTTATTTACCTTGTAAATGTACTACATCTGCCGGCAACGAAAGGAGTGCCGCACACTTTTTTTCGTTAATTTCAGTCATAAAAATGTAATTACTACACTAAGGCGGATTTAACATCTGGAGGTATTATTCTGATAATCAATAAGGTCTTTTTCATCCCCCTGTGAATTGTCCGGCAATTGACAAATTTTACAATAAGGAAAAGGGCTGCAGATTTTTCCCAGGGAAAAAAAACCTCTATTTTTGTTCGAGTCAAACTTCATTTCTCCACTCTTAACTTCTAAAGCTTTCCTTATGAAAAAAGTCTTTTTACTTCCGTTCCTCCTCCTGGCCGGTATATGGGGATTTGCCCAGGATATCAGTGTCACTTTCCAGGTGGATATGAACCAAATCATCCTTAACAATGGAAGAGTCAGCGCCAACGGCGTGCACGTAGCCGGCTCTTTCCAGGGCTGGGACCCGGGCGCTACAGCGCTCAGCGATCCCCAAAACGATGGCATCTATACCGTTACTGTCACTATTGCCAACGGATCGAGCATTGAATACAAATTCGTAAACGATAACGACTGGGGCGCCGACGAATCCAACAACAGAGTCTACACCGTATCCGATGCCGACGGCAACGGGATGGACACCATTCCTGTAGTGTGTTTCAATGTCTATGGTATGGATGGTACCGGTTGCTCCACACAGGGTGTGGTGTTCCGGGTTGACCTCAATGACGAGATCGTCGGCGGCAACTTCGATCCGGCTACCGGTACTGTTTCCGTAGCCGGCAGCTTCCAGGGCTGGACGCCTGAAGCTACTCCGCTTACCGATCCGGATGGCGACTATGTTTACACCGCCGTGGTGGATATTCCCGCAGGCACCTCTATCCAGTACAAATTCGTCATCGGCTCCGGCGGATGGGAAAGCAATGTGGGTGATTGCCCGGGTTCGGAGGGCGGCAACAGGGGCGCCACCGTTCAGGCCAACACGGTGCTGCCTGTCGTTTGCTATAACAAGTGCGGCGAATGCACGCTTTTCGAGCCGCCCACCAAATACCAGGTTACTTTCAACGTGGATTTCACCAACATGATCGCCCAGTATGGCGCCATTGACACCGGCTATGTGGCCGGCGCCTTCCAGGGTTGGAGCCCGGGCACACAAAAGAACGCCCTGACCGACCCCGACGGCGACGGCATTTATACCGGGGTGGATTCGGTGCTGGCGGGTTCTTACCAATTCAAGTATATCTATGGCAATGACTGGGGTTTTGACGAGACGGGTTTGGGAACGCTTCCATGCGGCGAGGCATTTGGCGGAAACCGTCAATTTACCGTGGTGGATTCTGATGTCGTCCTCGACCCGGTGTGCTTTAACACCTGCGATCCAAATTGCCCACAGCTGCCCGATGCCATTAATGTTACTTTCTACCTCGATCTGTCGGATGAAATTCCCAGCGCAAACGGCGTTTTCATCAAAGGCAGCTTCCAGTGGCCGCAATTCAGAGACGGGCAGGAAGACTTCGAACTCACGTCAATTGGAGGCGGGATTTACAAAACGGAGCCTATCCGCGTTATCCCCGGCGAGGTGACCTTCGTGTTCTCCAATGGTTCTCAGGATACCAATAACGAAACTGCTCAATTCGCCACCCTCGGCTGCGGCGTGATCAACCCTGTGGGCGCCCACTTGCGCCTGATCGACCTTACCGGCGAGACCGAAGACCAATTTGTTGGTTTTGTGTGGAACTCCTGCGAAACGGTTGCATCCACCCGGGAGATTTCCACCATCCAGGGCCTGCGCGTGTTTCCCAACCCGTTCAGCCGCTCCACGGTCATAGAGTTTGAAAATGCAACCGGCGCCGTGCATCACCTGGTGATCACCGATATCACCGGCAAAGTGGTGAAAATGGAAAACAACATCCGCGACAACCGCATCGAGGTTTCTCGCGAAGGGATGCCCGCCGGCATGTATTTTGCCACCTTGCGCAACAACCGCGGTGAATTGATCACGCAGAAGCTGATCGTGCAGTAATTTGTTAGCTACGACCACGCCCTGCGTGGTGCGAGCTTCGAGTGATTTGCGCCCCGGCGTAATTGAAAAAAAGACCTGTTAGCATCGCCATTGAAAAACCATAGCGGTGTTGACAGGTCTTTTGCTTTGTATGGGGAAAAAACTCCATGCCCTGCCATGTATCGCGGAACTCCGTTCCGCGGCCTTGCGAGTTAAAAAGCAATGGCGGAACGGAGTTCCGCCCCACAAGCCTGCCCTGCCATGTATCGCGGAACTC
>CAZNYK010000046.1:13013-27694 GCA_964577215.1 uncultured Saprospiraceae bacterium | reverse complement strand
ACGAACCCTTCTCCGGCCTCGATCCCATCAATACCAACCTCATCAAGGACGAGATACATCAGCTGCAACAACAGGGCGTGAGCATTCTCTTCTCTACCCACCGCATGGAGCAGGTAGAAGAAATTTGCGAACAGATCGTGCTCATCAACAAGGGGGCAGTCATCCTGGAGGGCGATGTAAAAGAAATCAAAAACCGGTTCAAGGAAAATCTCTTCCGGGTGGACTTCGAGGGCGATCTGCCTGTCGATTTCTCATCCCAGGCGGCAGTGGTATCGCAAAACTCCCACTCCGTGACGGTGAAAATGCCGGAGGGCAGTTCGCCCAATATATTGTTGACCTGGCTCATTCAAAAAGGATTGGAGGTCCACGCTTTCAACGAAATCCTGCCCTCTCTGAACGAAATATTTATCCGCAGAGTGGAAGTATCAAACGAAGCTGAATCATGAAGAAATTAGGCATTATCATCAAGCGGGAGTACCTCACCCGGGTTACGCGTCGCTCCTTTATCATAGCTACTTTTCTTACTCCGCTGGGCTTTGCCCTGTTATTCGTCGTGGTAGGCGTGATCTTCTCTTACCAAAGCGATGACGTTCGCAAGATAGCCATCATAGATGAAGACAATATACTCGGCGGCAGTATAAAAGACGAGAAAAACCTGTACTTTGAGTTTGTGCAGAAAGAACTGGGAGAAATGCGGCAAGGCCTGAATGATACCGACTTTGACGGCATTCTCCTGCTGCCGGCCATGAAAGACGTTTTTGCCAGCCGGTACATCGTCTATTATTACTCTGAAAAACAGCCTACCCCCGATATCGAGCTGGCCATTAAAGAGCGATTGAACAAAGCCATGCGGGATTATAAGATCGAATCTTTGCAATTGGACCGCAAGCAGCTCGAAGCCCTCGACACGCGCATAGAACTCGATCCTGAACCGCTTGTGGAATCCGGCCAGGATGCTTCCATGCTCACCAGCGCCATCGCTTCTGGTATCGGCTTCATCATGGGCATCATCATGTACATGGCAGTATTTATCTACGGCATGATGATCATGCGCAGCGTGATGGAAGAAAAAACCACCCGTATTGTGGAGGTGATGATCTCCTCTGTGCGGCCTTTTGAATTGATGCTGGGCAAGATCATCGGCGTAGGCGCGGTGGGGCTTACCCAGTTTGCCATCTGGGCCATTCTCATCCCGCTCATCAGCATGGGCGCAAGCCTTGCCTTCGGCATGAATTCCGCCCAATTCGACAACCCCTCCATGAGTACCGCTGAAATAGACCCCGACGACATGCAGGCCATGATCGGTTTAGCCATGCACGAACTCGGCAGCCTGAACTGGTGGTTCCTGCTGCCGGCTTTCGTATTCTATTTCCTGGGCGGATATTTCCTCTACGCATCGCTGTTCGCAGCGGTAGGCTCGGCTATGGGCGACGACCTCGGCGAGGGCCAATCGCTCACGATCCCCATCACCATCCCGGTATTGCTGGCCTTTTACATTATGATGGTCGCGGTACAAGCGCCCAACTCCAGCCTTGCGGTGTGGTCGTCTATTTTTCCCTTGTTTTCGCCCATCGTGATGCCGGCGCGTTTGGCCTTCAGCCCGCCTCTGTGGGAAATAGCCGTATCCATGCTCTTGCTCGGGGTTTCGTCGGTATTCTTCGTTTGGCTTTCGGGCCGCATCTACCGGGTGGGCATCCTCATGTACGGCAAGAAGGTGACGCTGAAGGAGTTGGGCAAGTGGATGTTTTACAGGGATTGATGAGTGATGATTTACGATTGATGATTTTTGATGTGGTGGTCCATGCGGGTGAATACTTTTCATGAAAGCGGGTTTCAACGACTTCAGCGTTTGACCCAATTTACCCTGGAAGGCTCAACGGCGCGTCATTTCGGCAACTGAATGCAGAACGTCGTCCCTTTGCCTTCCTCCGACCACTTGACGAATATCTTCCCTTTGTGGTAGTCTTCAATGATGCGCTTGGCCAAAGACAGGCCCAAGCCCCAACCGCGCTTTTTGGTGGTGTAGCCCGGCTCGAATACGGTTTTCATTTTGGAGGAAGGGATGCCTTTTCCTGTATCGGTGAGAAATATGCTCACGAAGTTGGCGTCCTGCTGGATGTCGGCGCTGATTCTTCCGCGGCCTTCCATTGCATCCAGGGAGTTGCGCAACAGGTTCTCTATCACCCAGTCGAAAAGCGGGGGATTGAGTTGCACCGGAATATGGCCCGCAGCCGGATCGGGAAAGAGGAACTCCACTTTGCGGGGCGCCCGCTTTTCCATATAAGAGCGGCAAATATCTAATTCTTCATATATGTTGACGGGTTCCAGCACGGGTGCGGAACCTATTTTGGAAAACCGGTCGGCAATGAGTTCGAGGCGCAGCACGTCTTTCTCGAGTTCGTCGAGTACTTCTTCGGTATCTTCCCCGGCCTCGGGAATGGCCTTGAGATGCTCTATCCAGGCCATAATAGCAGAGATGGGCGTACCCAGTTGGTGGGCGGTTTCTTTGGCCATGCCTACCCATACCCGGTTTTGCTCGGCTCGGCGGGCAGCGCTGAAACCGATGTAGCCCAATGCGACAAAAGCGGCGATGAGCAACAATTGGATGAGGGGAAAAAATCGCAGTTGACGCAGGATGTTGGACTCCTTGTAGTACAGCTCATAAGCGAAGCCGCGGAGGGGCTCGGCGCCGGAGGATTTCATCCTGGCCAATTGCTTTTTCCAGACGCCCTGGTCTTCGGTGCCGATGTTGATAGCATCCAATATTTCCCCGCCTTCTCCTACCAGGATGACCGGAATGGTAGAATTGGATTGCACGATCGCAGTATGCAGTCCAAACTCCATGCAGTTGAGGCAGGGCACGCATTCCGGGTTCGGTTCTGCATTGATCTCCTCCATAGCCAAAAGGTACATGTTAACCTTGTTGCGCTCTTCGGCGGCCAATTTGCCTGTGAGATAATTGGTATATACCAGAGATATCAGCACGATCAAAGCGCCGCCTGCTCCTAAATAGAGTTTCCAACGAGACTTTTGGGTGTAAATGTCCATTGCGGAATAGCAGTAAAAAAGCAAAAGTACAAAAGGAGCGGGAATACAGATACTTCTTGCCCGCTTTGCTACACTAACGCTCCGTTAGTGCGGACAATTTTCTTGAATTGTAATAAAAAAAAATATGAGCACATTAACATTTGCCTTGCTTCCTGTAAAAGCCTTGTGCAACTTTGCTCCGGCTTATTCACAAATTGACAATTGCAGGCTTGACGCCTGTGCCTGGGTAATAACCTGCCCGGGCTTTTTTATTTCCGGGTCCGCAGATTCCCCGCCAAATTTTCAGTTGCCCCGGCGAAAAATGATTTGCGGAAAAACTAAAACGATTTTCCATCGAATAACTGATAACCAGTGGTTTGCAAAAAGCCAAATTCACAAACCACCGGCTATCGGGTATAAAAAAAAAAAATCCTCTGCATGAGGTATTGACCAATGATGCAATGTGCTTATTTTAGCCCTGCGATTTGAAGATCGCGCCATCACCCATGGCTTATCATCATTTATCAGATCAGAAAACTATGAACTTGAATTACGATCCAGCCTTGCCGATGCTCACCGGCGAACTTTCTGCCGGATTTTCCATTGCAGCCGCGCCGGCTATTATCGACGGGGAGCTTCCTCTCCGGTCCCCAGAAACTACTCCGGTTCGCGCTTGGGTGGGGGAAGGCCCTTCCTTCGTTCCCGTCTATCAATGGGAAGACGATGATGAAGCGTTTGATGACGATGATGAAATGGACGTAGAGTTAGACGAGGACGACCTCGATGAAGAGTGGGAAGAAGAAGAATTCGACATCGACGAGGAAGACTTTGAGATGGATGAGGAAGAGGATGAAGACTTCGACCCCTACGAGGAAGAAGAGGACGACTATTTCGAGGATGAGCCCGAAGATATGGGCCACCAGGTGGAAGACAGGAATCCTTCGCCCTGCAACCCGGCCTATGTAGTGGAAGCCCGGAGGGAACTGCTTTAAGCCTGCCTGCTTTGGACTGCTAATTCGTCACGAAAATTCTCTTCATGCGCTTTTCGTCTTCCAGCAAGTCGAAAAAATCGGAGATAAATTTGATCATCGGCCTTCTCGCCCGCTCTTCCAGCAGGTTGAAATTCTGGCACAACTGCATGATCTCCCCTTTTTTGGCAAGAAAATGCCGGCGTGCTTCCATGGCTTCCTCCGCGGTCACATTATGCCCCATAAAATAACGGTCAGTGACTGATTTGATGGGCAGTTCCTCATAGGGTACCGCATAACTGGTTTGTATCAGCCCGGCATAGTCAAAGTCATAGGCTATCGGTACGATGCCGGGGTACTGCGGAGCCATGATGAACTCGAGGTTGTGGCGATTGGGTACCGACCAATCGGTGTTGGCGATCATGTACTGGAAGAAGCATGTCTTCACATAAGAATCGCGCTCCAGCCCCGACACCCTCATCACTCCCTGCTTCACCACTTTGGCGCCGAGCCGGGCTGCCATTTCGTCTTCGTATTCCAAGAGGAAAGCGCTGAGGTTGTTTTTTTCTTTTCCATCGTGTATGCCCTGCACTTTTACGAGCTTGGTCCTGAGCGCTGCGGGGCTGATGCATTCGTATAGCTGGTAAATAAACCACTCTTTCAGAAGCCATTCTTCTTCGCGGCTTCCGCTGCGGCACTGTAGTACTAATTTGATATCATTGTAAGTGCTAAAACCCATGGCCTTGAGTTGTTTTTTGGACAGCTTCAGCCTGAGCGGCGGAAAATGGCATACCTGCTTGCGCATGTTGCCCCTTGCTTTTATTTCTATTTCCAGGCCGGTATTTTGACCGGCGGCATTTACGAACCCCAGTTTTCCAGGCTGGTATTCTTTGTTCATTTTTTTCCTGATGAGCAAGTTCCAATCCGTCTCTAATGTGATCACAGGCATGGTTGCACCTTGTGCATGCAAATAGTCGAAGAAAGATCGCTGGGCTTCGGCAGGTTGGGGCGCGTCCTGGGCAAGGGCAAAGGGTTGCCACAGCAGCGCCGATACAAGAAGAAGGAAAATGGGTCTCATGGCAATCTATTTTAAAATTATCCGGTCTCCGTTCAATGTGCCTCGCCAAAACTTTTTTTTATGTATCAGCAGGATTTCACCTGCTTCGCCGGTTTTGATGCTCGAGTCTGCAGCGATGATCTTCCTGTTGTGAAAAGCAGTGATTTGCGGAAATGACGTGTGTCCAACCACAATATGCTTAGCCTTTACCTGGCGGGCAACGCTGTACGCATCCTCCACCCCGAATTCCTCGCTGAAAAAGCCCCTGAACCAAACCGGCCCCAATTCCGAGGAAAGAAGCGTGGCTGCGGGATCGGCCAGTATCTCGTCCTCGCTTCGGTCTATGATGCGTTTTTTGAAAATGGTATTGATCTCTGAAAAGGAAAGCCTGAGTTGCAGCACAGGTTCTGAAAATCCGGCATGCACGAAAACGAGGTTGTTAATTTTGATCGCAACCGGTTTGGAGCGAAGCCAGCGACCAAGGTAGGTGTCGGGGCCGAAGAGATCATGGTAGGGAAGCCCTGTTTTGGCCATGGTATAGCGGTACTTTTTGTGCAGGTAGCGCAGGTCTTTTTCCAGGATCATGATCTCGTGGTTGCCCAGCAGAAAGTGTACTTTTCCTCCGGCCTTTTCCGCCTGGCTTTCCAATTTCAGGATGAGCCAGAAAATATCGGTGACCTGATCGCCCCGGTCGAATACGTCGCCCAGTACAACCAAGTGACCGTTGCCGAAATTCCAGTTGAGATTTTCGTCAATGATGCCGTTGGCAAGGAGCAATTGATAAAAAATGCCGTACTGACCGTGTGAATCCCCTATGACGGCTATGTTCTCCACGCCGGAAAAAGAAGTGACCGGCGAAAGTTCAAAAGCAGCGTTGAAGTTGACGGAAGCGGGATCGAAGGAAGCCGAAACGCCGGGCTCCAGGTTCAGTGGCTTTCCCGGCTTCAGCGTATCTTCCCGCAGTTCCCCGGCAGCGATCCACTTGGCCACGAGTGCGTCTTGTTCCCAAAAAAGGTACGGCCCGTCATAGATGTCGTTCCAGGGACCTGCTTGTTGAGCCATGGCTATTGCCCCCCATGCAATCTGTGCCGCGATCATGCAGCGGCGTATGGTGTGTTTTGTCATAGTAATGAAAACTTTGGGGAGGATGCTACGGTTCAATGTGGATTAAATTTGAGCATCATCCCGGCCCGGCGCATCGCCTTGTTCTCCAATTGAACGCGCACAGGTTCGGCATCTCCGGCAGCGGCAGCTTCCATCAATTCATGAGCATCTTCCCAGACGCCTGCGCGCCACCGGGTGATGAGGCCTGAGAGCAATCTTTCGTCCAACCGGCCCATCAGAACGTCAACTATGTTCATAAAGGGGTCTTCTTTTTCCACCACTTCGTCCTGCACGGCGTCAATCGTCTCTGCAATGATGTCGTTTACCAACAGATGGTCTGCGTACCGCTTCTGTCGTTGGTCTTCGGAAAGTTGCCTCCATTCAGGCATAAGCATATCGCTTAATGCGAGTGCCAGGTCGTAGTTGATATGCGCGTTGACGCCCAGCAAAAGGCTTTGCAACACGTGCAGGCGGCGTTGCAACGTGGCGTCGTGGGTGTGGCGCCAGATCAGCGGCGTAACCGGCGCATCAGACTCGTATAGTTCCAGGGCATCGAAATAATAGCCGGCAAACAGGTGCAGCAGCCGGTTTACCCAGCCGGCATCCCGGAAGCGGCCCTCCTCTGTAGCCAGCAGCATATTCTCCGTCATCATCGCGTAACAACTCAGAAAGACGGCCCTTTTGTCGCCGGCGGATTCCCAGAGGCCGGCTTGGTCCTTCATCCTGTCCGCGATGGTGATGTGTGCATTCATTCCCAAAAACCGTTTTTTATTCCGGGCGCCATAGAACTATGGACAACCTGGCAGTAACCCTCCGGCGCGAATGTACGCATTCTGCAAAAGGTATAACACACACCTCAAAAATCATCAATCATTAATCGTCATTCACCAATCATGAAAATCCCCTACCTTTGCCCCCTCATTCAAAATCACATGGTTACCGACATGAAGACCGCGCGCGAAATCCGCAGAGCTTTCCTCGACTTTTTCGCCTCCAAAGGGCACAAGATCGTGCCCTCCGCTCCGATCGTGAACAGGGAAGACCCCACACTCATGTTTACCAATGCGGGCATGAACCAGTTCAAAGACTTCTTCCTCGGCAATAAAACTCCCGACAATCCGCGCATTGCCGACACGCAAAAGTGCATGCGCGTATCCGGCAAACACAACGATCTCGAAGACGTAGGCTACGACGGTACCCACCATACCATGTTTGAAATGCTCGGCAACTGGAGCATCGGCGACTACTTCAAGGACGAAGCCATTGCCTGGAGTTGGGAACTGCTGCACGATGTGTTCGGCATTCCCCAAAACCGCCTCTACGCCACGGTATTCGGCGGCGATGAAAAAGAACACCTCGAGCGCGATGATGAATCACTTCAACTCTGGCTCCGCTTTCTTCCCCGCGAGCACATCCTTTACGGCAACAAAAAAGACAACTTCTGGGAAATGGGCGATACCGGCCCTTGCGGCCCCTGCTCCGAAATACACGTGGACCTGCGCAGCGATGCCGAACGCGCCCAAACGCCCGGCCATGAATTGGTGAACAAAGACCATCCCAAAGTAGTGGAAATCTGGAACAACGTGTTCATCCAGTTCAACCGCAAGGCAGACGGTTCGTTGGAACTCCTGCCCGCAAAACACGTGGACACAGGTATGGGCTTCGAGCGCCTCACCATGGTGCTGCAAGGCAAACAATACACCTACGACACCGATATCTTCACCCCGGTGATCCATTTCGTAGAGCAGGCGAGCGGCAAGAAATACAAAGGCTCTTATGAGCGCTCGGCCAAAAGCGACATTGCCATGCGCGTCATCGCCGACCACATCCGCTCGGTGGCCTTCACCATCGCCGACGGGCAGTTGCCCGGCAATACCGGCGCCGGCTATGTGGTGCGGCGCATCCTTCGCCGGGCCGTCCGTTACTATTATTCCTTCCTCGACATCCATCAGCCGCTGCTGCACCAGCTCATCCCATTGCTGGCCGACTGGTTTGACGACGTTTTCCCGGAACTGAAAGCCCAGCAGGCTCAAATTGCCAGGATCATCGAAGGCGAGGAAGCAGCATTCCTGCATACTTTGGAAAACGGCATCCGCCGCTTTGAAGGCTTGGATACCACCGGCGGGACCGTTCGCGGAGAAGATGCATTCGACCTTTTGGATACTTTCGGCTTCCCCATAGACCTCACCCGCCTCATGGCGCAGGAAAAGGGGCTGGAAGTGGACGAGGCAGGCTTCGAACGCGCCCTGGAGGAACAAAAAAAGCGCTCCCGCGCCGATGCCCAAAAAGAAGTGGGCGACTGGGTGACCGTAAGCGAAGGAAAGGGCGATGCGGTGAGCTTTGTAGGTTACGACACCCTCACCGTGGAAAATGCCCGCATACTGAAGTACCGAACGGTAAAAGTGAAAGGCAAAGATCAGTATCAAATCATCCTCGACCGCACGCCATTCTACGCCGAAAGCGGCGGTCAGGCCGGAGATACCGGAAAGCTCTTCGCAGGCGGAGAAGCGCTGCAAGTGTCCGACACCCAAAAAGAAAACGACCTGTTCATTCATATCGTCCACAAGCTGCCGGCTGACCCCAATGCCGCCGTGCGGGCCGAGGTGGACGCAGCCAGGCGCAGGGCGGTGTCGGGCAATCACTCGGCAACACACCTCATGCATGCCGCCCTGCACCGCGTCATCGGAGATCACGCCCTGCAAAAGGGACAAGACGTGACCGACCAGCGCCTGCGCTTCGACTTCTCCCACTTCCAAAAAGTGAGCGATGAAGAACTCAAGGCCATTGAGGCCATGGTGAATGCCAAAATCCGGGAAAATATCCCATTGGAGGAAGACCGAAACGTGCCCATTCAGGAGGCCCGCAACATGGGCGCCATGATGCTTTTTGGTGAAAAATACGGCGAGCAGGTGCGCGTCATTACATTTGATAAAGACTTCTCGCGCGAACTGTGCGGCGGCACCCACGTGGCGGCAACCGGGCAGATCGGACTGTTCAAGATCGTGGCCGAGAGCGCGGTAGCAGCCGGCATTCGCCGCATCGAAGCAGTGACGGCTGCCGGCGCAGAAGCGTATATTGAACAAGCGTTGGAGGAACTCGAAGCCGTGCGCGAAGCGCTCAAGAACCCCAAGAACGCCGCGCAGGTAGTGCAGTCTCTGCAAGAGGAGAACAAGCAATTGCGCAAGGAGATCGAACGAATGGTAGCAACGCAGGCAAGCGCACTCAAAGGTGAACTGGCAGCCAAAAAAGAAACCCTGAACGGCATACACTTCATCGGCGCAGTGGTGCCGCTCCACGATGCCGGCGCCATTAAAACGCTGGCATACCAATTGGAAAAAGAAATTGAAAATGCCGTGATCGTTCTTGCAGCGGTGGTCAATGAGAAACCCTTGCTCACGGTCATTATCAGCCAGAACCTGGTGGATGGAAAGGGGCTGCACGCCGGCAATATGGTGCGCGAACTCGCAAAGGACATCCAGGGCGGTGGGGGCGGCCAGCCCTTCTTCGCCACCGCCGGCGGAAAAGACGCCGGAGGCTTGGAAAAGGCGGTGGCTAAGGCCAAGGCTCTACTGAAGAGCTGATTGGGTGGCGCTCAGGCCCACATTTGCAAGATCAATGCGAGCGCTACGCCTCCGCCTGCGCCCGAAATATAGAGGTTCCACTCCCGGTGCAGCAGCTTGAAAAAGCGGCCGGCGATAAACAGCAGCAGGAAAAAGCCGAGTACAATGGCTATTTGCCCCAGTTCCACGCCGATGTTGAACGCGAATAAAGGATTGACAATACTGCCGCTCTCTCCCATGAGCGCCTGGAAGAAATTGGCAAATCCCATCCCGTGTATAAGCCCGAAAAAGAGCGCCAACCCGTAATTGATGCGCAGCGCTTTGGAAAAGAGCCCTCCCCCGGGCCTTTTGCGAATGACGTTGTTGAGGCTGGTGAGCAATATGGTCACAGGAATGAGGAGTTCTATCAGGTCAGCCGGGGCCCGGAAAATTCCAAGCGCGGCCAATGCAAGCGTAAGGGAGTGGCCGATGGTAAAGGCCGTGACCAAAACGACCACCTTTTTCCACTCCTCCAAACGGTAAGCGGCACAGAGCGTGACGATAAACATGAGATGGTCGTAGGCCTGGGGATCGGCGATGTGTTGGAAGCCCATTTTCAGAAAGGCCTGGAATTCCTGCATGATTAGATCGCATTTATAATTGAATCACAAAAGCTTGCGCATTTCAGGTTCGCATGCCGCACGTTGCCAGGTAACAACTGCAAAGATATGAAAAGGCTCAAAAGCAAATACCGTGCGCATGCCCCGGCAGGCAGGAATCCCGCATCCGTTCCTGCACATTTTTTCATTATACTCGGGACTTGTCTTATTTTTGTGAAAAGTTGTGCGCATGGCATTCAGGATTTATACCAAAACAGGCGATAAAGGCGAAACTTCTCTCTTCGGCGGCAAGCGCTTGCCCAAGAGCCACCTCAGGATAGAGGCTTACGGCACGATTGACGAGCTCAATTCTTTTATGGGTCTGCTCCGGGATGCCAGCGACGACCCACAGGTGCGGGAATGGATCAGGGAAATCCAGAACCTGCTTTTCAGCGTAGGCGCAGCGCTTGCCATGGAGCCGGGCAAACCACCGGTAGTTCCCGGCGTGGATGACGCACATGTGGAAGAACTGGAAAGCCGGATGGATGCTATCGACGAAGCCCTGCCGCCGCTCAAGAACTTTATTCTGCCGGGAGGTCACCCCACTGTATCTTTCTGCCATATTGCCCGTTGCGTTTGCCGCCGCGCAGAGCGCTTGGTAGTAGCTCTCGCCATGGAGGAAGAAGTAGATGAAAGGATCATTCGATACCTGAACCGGCTCTCAGACTTCCTCTTCATGCTGGCCCGCAAGCTAAGCCTCGACCTCGGCGCAGAGGAGGTACTATGGGCGCCGGCCAAAAAACCGGAAATATGAACTGGCACAACCGGCTGACGAGGTATTTGCCAATAGCGGCCAGGGTTGCCCTGTTCACAGGGCTGGTGGCTTTTATTTCGTTTCTTTTTCCTTCCCAGATCAAGGTTAAGTACGATGTGCGCCCGGGACAAACCTGGCGATTTGAGGACCTGATTGCCCCATTCGACTTTGCCGTGCGCAAAACCCCCGCAGAACTGGAACAGGAGCAGCGCCGCGCCCTGCAAGACTTTTCTCCTTACTACCGGCTCGATGCCAAGGTGCTGGAGGAGCGCGTGGCACTCTTTGATAAAACCCTCCGCTCTCAATTGCCGCAACTGAGCGCTTCCGGTGATTTTCCCCACGTGGTGCAGCAGCCGGAAATTTATATCAACTACGGCAAGAGATTGTTGCGCCACCTGCTTGAACGAGGCATCATCCGTCCTGCGACAGAACATGCCGACAAAGGCAAAACCTTTGTGATCCACCTTATTAAAGGCAATACCTCCTACCAACAAACTCTTGAATACTTTTACACCGAAAAAACCGCCGCGGCCGTGCTCATTGACTCCCTGCCGGCAAGCCGCCTCCAATCGCCCGATTTCCTTTATCCCATCCTGGAGCGAATGATCGTGCCCAATATCACCTACGATGCGGCTGTAACCGAAAATTTCAGGCAGGAGATGCTGGCCGGCGTTCCCGAGTTCAGGGGTATTGTAAAAAAGGGAGAAATGATCGTGATGCGCAACGGCATTATCACTGAGGATGTGTACCAAAAAATACTCTCCATGCAGGAGCAGTACGAACGGGAAGTCTCCGGGCGGTATTCTCCGTCGGGTATTGTAGCAGGATATTTTCTTTTGGCATTTATCCTTTCCTTCATTTTTTTCGTTTACCTGAAAACCCGGGAACCCCTTGTCCTCGAACAACTGCCCCAACTTTTTTTCGTAACGGCATGGATCGCTCTCTACAGTTGGTTGGTTTACTGGGCCGAACAAAGCAATCCGCTCAACGCCTATTTCATTCCTTTTTGCGTAGCGCCTATCATCATCCAAACCTTTTTCAATAAAAAACTTGCACTTTTTACCCACGTAATTACGGTGCTCACCGCCAGCTTCATCTCATCGTTGGGATGGGATTTTACCTTTCTGCAGATGCTGGCAGGTATAGTGGTTTTACTCACCAATGTGGACGTGAACAACTGGAGCCGTTTTTTTCTCGCCATCCTGTCTGTATTGGGCACCCTGGTACTCACTTTCATCGGCCTCACCCTCGTGGAGCAGGGCAACTTGTCCACCTGGAATTGGACCATCCTCACCTGGATTTTCCTCTCCGCTTTTCTTACCCTCCTCGCCCTGCCTTTAGTGCCGCTGCTGGAGCGCATCTTCGGATTTATCTCGCCGCTCCGGCTCAGAGACCTCATGGATCTGAACCGGCCACTGCTCCAGGAACTGGCGATCAAAGCGCCGGGCACGCTGCAACATTCCATACAGGTGGGAAATCTGTGCGAAGCTGCCGCCCGCGAGATCGGCGCCGATGCATTGCTGCTCAAAGTGGGCGCGCTGTATCACGACATAGGCAAAATGATCAATCCCAATTTCTTTGTAGAAAACCAGTCCGGTACCGAAAGCCCACACGAAGCCAAATCGCCCCAGGAAAGCGCGCGTATCATTATTGAACACGTGACAGAGGGTGAACAAATGGCCCGTAAGAACCGCCTTCCCCCAATATTGATAGACTTTATCACCACACATCACGGCACTACCCGCGTGGAATACTTTTACCGCAAAGTGGTGAATGAGTCGCCCGGCGAGGAGATTCCGGAAACGGATTTTCGATATCCCGGCCCCAAACCGCGCACCAAAGAGCAAACCATCATGATGATGGCCGATTCTATCGAGGCGGCCTGCCGGAGCCTGAAACAACCTACCGAGGAAGCCATTTCCGAACTCATCGATAAAATCATAGACGGCAAGATCAACTTTGGCCAAATGGAGTATTCTGCCCTGACCTTCAGAGAATTGGAGCTGTGTCGCCAGGCTTTCAGGAAAACGATGCGCTCCGTGCACCACCAGCGCATCGAGTATCCTGAAATGAAGCAATCAAAGAACTAAGCATCGCCCCCGCCCAGGTTGTACCAATCCACCTTGCGCGAATAGTACATCACTGCGGCAAGCGCTATAAAAATGCCGATACTGCCGGCCAGCAGAGCGTAATCTTCCAACTGCAACACCACAAAAATGAACCCATAGATAGCGCAAAGCAACAGAGTGAGCTGTATGGCCAAGCGCTTGATGCGCAGCACCCAGGCGCTGTAATAACTAATAAGACCGATGGTTGCCGCCGCCGCAATGCCGTAGGCAATATTGAAGCCGGTTTGTTCCGACAAGGAAAGCAACAACAGGTAAAACACGGTGAGTGCAAGGCCCACCAGCAGGTATTGAAAAGGGTGGATATGGAATTTGCGAAGGGTCTCAAAAAAGAAGTAGATCAGGAATGTTAGGCCGATGACCAGGATAGCATACTTGGCAGCGCGGTCATTTTTGAGATATTCATCCACCGGGCGAATGAGCCGCACCCCAAACCCGGAATCCTCGAAGTTGAAGGCTTCCCCTTTCCATTGCTGCGGGTAGTTGCGGTTCAAATCCAGCACCTTCCACTCGGCGCTGAACCCACCTGCCGATATCTCGCGCTTGTCGGGCAGCATTTTGCCGGAAAAACTCGGCGAGGGCCAGGAAGATTTCAAAGCGGCCGTCGTCACCCTGCCTACCGGTTCGAAGTACAGGGCGGCCGTGCCGTTTAGCTCCAGTGGAATAGTAAAAGCGTATGATTGCTGCGCTTCCGAAACCTCGACGTTCACGCTGACGCCGGAAGCCAATAAGCCCGGGGCGGCCGTACCCGGCTCCATGCGCAATTTACTGCCGTTCCAGTCTAATTCTATGACGTTTTTGATGCCCGTCATACTGGAAATGCCCACAGAAAGGCGCGCCTCGTTCCATTTGATCTGCTCCGGGGATACATTCAGTTCCTGGAATGCAATGGCGTTAAACTTGCCGTTCAGTTGTAAGTCCGACCGGTACAGCACGGCGTCGAAGATGCCCCTTTTGCGCAACTCGTGCTGCGCATCACCGGTAATGGCCAACTCTTGGGGAAGCAAATGCATCAGGCGCACCGCATACGAACGCTTGCCGTCTTTTTCCTCTGTCCATTCTGTGTAGGGAATACTGAGCACAGGGCCTTTGATCATCTGCGCGCCGCCCCAGGATTCGCTTATCTCGCTGATGACCTCCTCCTGCCGGAATTGCCGTTCAGAGATGAGACTTTGGATCATGGCGCCGGGGATCAGCAACAACAGCACAATGAAGCCGATGGATAGCAATTTCACAAATAGCGAAGTGCGCAGCCAGTGACCGAAGCGATTGAAATTTAAATTATTTTCCATGTTATTAAGTTTAAAAGTACTTTGTTTTTTAAAGTAGAATTGCACATCGAAATATGCTTTGCAGAAATCATAAGTAATCTGCTTCGCAGTTCATCGCACACCTCCTTCCCACGCCGCAGGCGTGGTACGGCGGGTGAAATCAGCACATCAGCACA
>CAZNYK010000046.1:8933-12913 GCA_964577215.1 uncultured Saprospiraceae bacterium | reverse complement strand
CCTCCTTCCCACGCCGCAGGCGTGGTACGGCGGGTGAAATCAGCACATCAGCACATCAGCACATCAAACATTCCGAATGATCTTTTCAAGCGTTTCTAAGTGCTGCTCAAAAGCGAGTCGGCCCTCCGGGGTGATTGAGAATCGGGTATTGGGTTTGCGACCAACAAAGGACTTCTCCACCCGGATGTAACCTGCCTGTTCCAAGGCGCGGGTATGACCGGCGAGATTGCCGTCGGTGAGGCTCAGGAGTTCTTTCAGCGCATTGAAATCCATGGTGTCATTCACCATGAGGGAAGCCATGATCCCGAGCCTGGCGCGGCTTTCAAAAGCCTTGTTCAATTCCTGGAAAAAATTCTTCACCCCTGGTCAGTTATTTCGCTCGTATTTCAGATACATCACGCCGCCATAGACAATGTGCAACACCCCGAAGCCAAGCGCCCAAAACAGCAATCCCTTGCCGGGAAAGAAAGCAGCCAGCAAGCCCAGGGCTATCTCCCACATACCGAGCGCGCGAATATCGCTGAAGGTGAAATTGCCGGCATTGATCAAAGCCAGGCCGTAAAAGATCAGCGTACAGGGTGCGAGCAAGCTGTAAAATCCTCGCGCATAAAGTAAGATCACAAACACGCCGCCTGCGATCATGGGGATAGCAAAATTCACCAGCACCCGGCGTCCGGATATCGTCCAGAGCCTCTGCCCCGCAAGCCGGGCTTTTCGGTAGCTGAGCCAAAGCACAGTGCCGCAGGCCAATACCAGTACGGCCAGGGCAGTCGCCACCAACGGCATGGTATCCGGGCTGAAAATGTCATGCTTCAGGTTGCCGTACAAAATCCGGTCGGAATAGTAGATGATCCTGTACGCCACGGCGGCTCCGATCAGCGAATATATCCCCGCCAAAACGGATGACAATGCGCTGAGCGACAAAAACCGGGTGGAACGCTCCATGATGGCGCGTATTTGAGCAAGGTCGTCCTGCGGTTTGATTTGCGTCATAAAAAGTACTTTACGGCACAAAGTTATGTGTTTTTTTACAATTGTCAATAGGGGGGCAAAAAAAAGTGCAGATAGCGCATCAATATTTCCGGTATGGAAATTGGAGCTACCTTTGCGTTATTAAATCAGTTGACATGCCGAAAATATCACAACGAGGCGAAACCACCCCTCTTTCGCCTTTTCGCAAATTTGCCCCCCTTGCCGAACGCGCCAAAGCGCAGGGCAAAAAGATCTATCACCTCAACATTGGGCAACCCGACATACAAACGCCTCCGAAAGCGCTTCAGGCCGTGCGGGAACATCCGCTCAAGGTGCTCGAATACAGCGCGGCTGAAGGCAACCTGTCTTACCGCAAAAAACTGACAGGATACTACCGGAGCTTCGGAGTAGAACTGGAACCCCAACACATCATGGTGACTACCGGCGCCTCCGAAGCCATTTACATGGGCTTGCTGAGTTGCTTCAACCAGGGAGAGGAAATTCTTTCTCCGGAGCCGTTCTATGCCAACTACAACGGCTTTGCACACATGGCAGACCTCAACATACGGGCCGTCACCTGCGATATAGAGGACGGGTTTTCCCTGCCTTCCGCCGCCGCCATCGAGCAAAAGCTCAGCCCCCAAACCAGGGGCATCTTCCTGTGCAATCCCAACAACCCAACCGGGTGTCTTTATCCTGAATCCACCCTTCGCGAACTGGCCGAAGTGGTGCGCCGCCACGATCTTTATCTTTTCGTGGACGAGGTGTACCGCGAGTTCTGCTATGATGGGCAAGATTTCTTCTCCGCCCTTCGCTTGGACGATATCCGCGAACACGTAGTGGTGGTGGATTCCATCTCCAAGCGTTATAGTGCCTGCGGCGCAAGGGTAGGCGCGCTCATCACCTACAACGAGGATGTGCTGGAGGCCGTGTCGCGCTATGCCAGGCTTCGACTCAGCCCGCCCGCCTACGGTCAAATTCTCGGCGAGGCCGCATTGGAAATGGACGGCGCATATCTGTCGGAAGTAAAAGCCGAATACGACCTGCGCCGGCAGACGGTTTTTAACCGCCTGCAGCAAATGCCCGGCGTAACGAGCTACCTCCCCGGAGGCGCTTTTTACTGCTTTGCCCGTTTCCCCATCGACGATTCCGACCGCTTTTGCCGTTGGCTCCTGGAGGAGTTCGATTACCATGGCAGCACGGTAATGCTTGCGCCCGGCGAGGGATTCTACGCTACGCCCGGCCTTGGCCGCAACGAAGTGCGCATGGCATACGTCATCAACCGCGAGGACCTGGAAGCGGCTATGGATTGCCTGGCAAAGGCGTTGGAAGTATATCCCGGCCGCGTGCATATGCAGGAGCCTGCTTTTGCCGGCTTTGAAGATGCCCCGGAATACTCCCCAATGGAGGGATTGTTTACCAACTAAAGGCCATTTTTGAACATATTCTCATGGAAAACCCGGAACGCCAACTTTCTGAAAGCTGGAATGCCAATGCAGCGGCCTGGACGCAATCCGTCCGGGAGGGACATATAGCAAGCCGTCGCTTGGTCACCGATCAGGCCGTGTTTGACGCCGTAATGAGCCTGGCGCCCGCGCGGGTGCTCGACGCAGGCTGCGGGGAAGGCTGGCTGGCCCGGCGTTTGGCCGCAAACGGCATGGAAGTGACCGGATTCGACGGCAGTGCGCCCCTCATAGCCAAGGCGCGGGAAAGCGGTGGCGGGCGTTTCGCCGTGTGTGATTACGATGCGTTTTCCGCTGATCCGCACAGGATAGGAACCGCTTTCGATGTGGTTGTTTTCAACTTTGCCCTGCTTTCCGAAGAGGTAGCGCCCCTGCTACGGGCTGCTGCATCTATACTGGCCTCCGGCGGCGCCATTGTCATCCAAACCCTGCACCCGGCAAGCGTTTGTACCGACGAGCGCTACGAAGATGGCTGGAAGGTAGAGCATTTTGAGGGCATGGGCGAAGGCTACTCCACCCCCATGCCCTGGTATTTTCGCACCTTGGGTAGTTGGGTAAGGCAAGTCAGGGAGGCAGGCTTGAACTTGGCGGACATTCAAGAGCCTCTACACCCTGAAACGGGCCGGCCGGCATCATTGCTGATGGTAATCAGGGACAGCCGTTATTCTAACCTTCCATAGTTATGACCACATTTCCCTTTTTTCGCCCTGTATCCACATACCGGTGCGCTTCGACCATTTGTGCAAGCGGATATCGTTTATCAATAATGGCCTTCATTTCTCCCCTCTCCATGAGTTCCTTCAAAAAATTCATATCCCCGGCATTAACTTTTGCCTCTCCGACTAACAACTTGACAGAGCTGGTCATGGATTGCCAAAAGCCCTGAAGCATCTGCGACAGCATAGCCGCCCCTAAGATCAGAGTGCCTTTTTTGTCGAGAACTTTCACAAAAGCGGGAACGGCGGTTTTGCCAACCGTGTCAAAAACAACGTCGTATGTTATGCCGCTCCGGGAAAAATCCTCCCGGGTATAATCGATCACGTGATCTGCGCCGATAGCTCTCACCATTTCCACGTTGGAAGTGCTGCAAATGCCGGTCACCTCTGCTCCAAAGTGCTTGGCAAGCTGTACAGCCGCAGTGCCTACTGCGCCTGAAGCGCCGCAAATGAGTACTTTTTGGCCGGGCTTGAACGCCACTTGTTTAAAAAAGTGCAGCGCCGTATGGCCGCCGAAAGGGATGGCCGCCGCTTCTTCAAAAGTCACATTCGGAGGTTTAACGGCCAGGGCGGCGTCTTCGGAAAGGGAAATATACTCGGCGTATGTGCCCATTCTCATGCTTGCAAGTCCGAAGACCTGGTCGCCGGGCTTGAAGCGCTTAACGTCTTTCCCGACCGCTTCGACCTCTCCTGCCAGGGCAATCCCGAGAATTTGCATTTTGGGCCTCGTGAGTCCGAAGAAAAACCTGACAGCGAAAGGGTCTGCTTTTCGCAAGCGAACATCAGCTGAATTTACGGCTGTTGCCTTTATTTTTACAAGAATCTCGTT
>CAZNYK010000046.1:7199-8833 GCA_964577215.1 uncultured Saprospiraceae bacterium | reverse complement strand
TTGTTTCTTGAAAATTCCGATATTTCCGGGCTTTCATTCCACCTGAACGCATAAAAACAAGATGAATGAGTAATTCCACGTTATCTCGCCCGGCCGCCCGCAACTACATCCGGGGGCGCTTCATGGCGCCCGGAGGCCGCTCCATGGAAGTCGTAAGTCCTTTGGATGGGGCCGCTATTTCCGAGGTGCCGCTTTCCGGCAAAGAAGCCCTGGATGAGGCCGTAGCCGCCGCCCGGCAGGCATTCGGCGCCTGGTCGCAAACTACCATCAAAGAGCGGGTACAGGTGCTGTTTCGCTTCCGCGCATTGTTGGAAAAACACAAAACGGAACTGACAGGGTTGATCCGCCTGGAGAACGGCAAAACGCAGGAGGAAGCGGAAGCAGAGGTGCTGAAAGGCATCGAACTGTCGGAGTTCGCCTGCTCCCTGCCGCAGATACTCAACGACGAGATACAGGAAGTGAGCAAGGGCGTGGAGTGCCGAACCTCGCATGTGCCGATAGGCGTAGTGGCGTCTATCACGCCGTTCAACTTCCCCCTGATGGTACCGCTTTGGACGATCCCCAACGCCATCTCCCTGGGCAACTGCATGATACTCAAGCCGTCGGAATTGGTGCCGCTGAGCGCGCAGCGCATTGCGGAGATGCTTCACGAAGCCGGCCTGCCGGATGGCGTGTTCAATATAGTGAATGGCGACAGGGAGATCGTGGAAGCCATCTGCGATCATCCCGGCATCGAGGCGGTATCGTTCGTAGGTTCCACAAAAGTTGCCAAGATCGTGTACCGGCGCGCTACTGCAAGCCTGAAGCGCTGCCTTGCACTGGGCGGCGCCAAAAACCACCTCATCGTATTGCCCGACGCCAATCCCGAGATCAGTGCCGCCAATATTGCCGCATCCATGTCTGGCTGTGCCGGGCAGCGCTGTATGGCGGCTGCGGCCATGGTGGCCGTGGGCCATACCGACCACATCGTACAACGAATATGTGAGGAGGCCCGTAAGATAGTGCCCGGCCGGAATCTCGGCGCGGTCATCACGCAGGAGGCCAAACACCGCATCGAACGCTATATCGCCGAAGCGGAGGCCGCCGGCGCCAAAGTGCTGGTAGATGGCAGGAACGCCGTGGTACCCGGCAAAGAAAACGGATTCTATGTAGGGCCTACCGTCATCGACAACGTGACGCCCGATATGGCCATCGCCCAGGAAGAAGTGTTCGGCCCGGTTTTGGTCATCATGCGCACCAATGACATAGACAAGGCCATCGAAATAGAAAACAATTCTCCTTACGGCAACGCCGCATCCGTATTCACGGAAAACGGCGGCTTGGCGAACTACGTCATCGAACGCGTCAGCGCCGGCATGACGGGCGTCAACATCGGCGTGCCCGTCCCCCGCGAGCCGTTCTCTTTCGGTGGTTGGAACGAGTCTCGCTTCGGCGTTGGCGATATCACTGGGAAAAGTTCCATCCACTTTTGGACCAAACTGAAAAAGACCACCTCCAAATGGGACCCGAAGGCATGGAAAGACTGGGCGAGCTGATTGTCGCGTCGCCCGGTAAATGTCGCCCTTTCAGGGCTTGGAGTAGAGCATAAAGAACAGTCCCGGAGGGACGCCATAACAGTCCCGAAGGGACGCCAT
>CAZNYK010000046.1:0-7099 GCA_964577215.1 uncultured Saprospiraceae bacterium | reverse complement strand
GCTAGAGCGTAAGAACAGTCCCGAAGGGACGTCATCCACTAACGATGGACACCGTGGAGCTAGAGCGTAAGAACAGTCCCGAAGGGACGTCATCCACTAACGATGGACACCGTCCATCGATAAAACCACTAACATGAAAAAAACCACCGAAATCACCGCCAAGCAAAAAAAGTACCTCTGGCCCAACCATCTCCTCTACTACACCGAGCCGCTCCCCCTGGAGCGCGGCGACGGCATGTACGTATGGGACGTAGAAGGCAAAAGGTACTTAGACTTCTTCGGCGGCATCCTCACCACCTGCGTGGGGCACAACCGCCCGGAAGTAGTACAAGCAGTAAAGGAACAAGCCGAAAAACTCATCCATTCCTCCACCCTCTACCCCAATGAGGCACACGTCAACCTGGCCGAAAAAATGGCGGAGATCACACCGGGCCGCCTGCAGGTCTCCTACTTCACCCCCTCCGGCACCGACGCCGACGAAACAGCCGTATTCTTAGCCCAGACCTACACCGGCCGCCAGGAAATCGTGGCCCTCCGCCATGGCTACAGCGGACGCTCGGCTATTGGAATGGGGCTCACCGGGCAACATACCTGGCGCATCGGCGGCACCCACGTGGCCGGCATCAAACATGCACTGAACCCCTATTGCTACCGCTGTCCTCTGAAAATGACCTACCCCGGTTGCGGCCTGGCCTGCGCCCAGGATGTAGAAGAGGTGATCAAAACCACCACCTCCGGCAAAATAGCCGCCTTCATCGCCGAACCCATACAGGGAGTAGGCGGCTTCATCACCCCGCCGCCGGAGTATTTCAAGATCGTAAAAGAGATCGTGGAGCACTACGGCGGGCTCTTCATCGCCGACGAGGTGCAAACCGGGTTTGGCCGCACCGGCGACAAATGGTTCGGCATAGAGCATTGGGGCGTGGAACCCGACATTATGACCATGGCCAAAAGCATCGCCAACGGCTTCCCCTTAGCCAATACCATCACCCGGCCCGAAATAGCGGAAAGCACCCGCGGCGCCGGCCTGACCATCAGCACCTTCGGTGGTAATCCGGTATCCTGCGCCGCTTCCTTAGCTTCCATTTCAGTTTTGGAAAAAGAAGCCGACCCGAAACATGTGGCCGCAATTGGCCGGATGCTGCGCAGCGGCTTGGAAGGCCTGCAAGAGAAGTACCCTGTCATCGGCGACGTGCGCGGCATGGGCCTGATGCAGGGCTTGGAACTCGTGAAAGACCGGCAAAGTAAAGAGCCCTCTCCGCAGGCCACCCAGCAACTCTTTGAGGCAACCCGCGAACTGGGCCTGCTCATCGGCAAGGGCGGCCTGTACGGCAACGTCATCCGCATCTCTCCGCCCATGACCGCCAATGAGGAGGATGTCGCCATCGCACTCGACCTGTTGGACAAAGCCTTCGCCCGTATATAAGCAGCTTGAAGCTTGCAGCATGAGGCTTGGCTTGCAGCCCTGAAAATACACTCACCATGAAAGAAGACATCGTAGAACTCACCGAAGACGTCTCCGCTTACCCCCTGTACAGCGAAGATTTCGCGCCCGTGCCCGCCGCCGCACGCACCTGGAATCAGTGGCACATCGCCTCCATCTGGATCGGCATGGCAGTATGCATCCCCACCTACATGCTCGCCGCCGGCCTCATTCAACAGGGTATGAACTGGAAACAGGCGCTGTTCACTATCTTCCTCGGCAATGTCATCGTGCTCATTCCCATGATCCTTAATGCTCATGTAGGTACCAAGTACGGCATTCCCCTGCCGGTTTTCCTGCGCATGAACTTCGGGGTGGATGGCGCCGTATTGGCGGGTCTCTTGCGCGGCCTGGTGGCCTGCGGCTGGTTTGGCATACAGACCTGGATAGGCGGGGCCGCCATTTACCAATTGATGCTGGCCTTGGCGCCGGGCATGGCCGACAGTCCTTACCTTGGGGATTTTATCGGTTTGAACCTGGGGCAACTCTCCTGTTTCCTTTTGTTCTGGGCCATGAATATCTACATCATCTACCGGGGCATCGAGTCGGTCAAAAAATTGGAGACCTGGGCTGCGCCATTCTTGCTGCTCATCGGGATCGGCCTTCTGGTATGGGCGTGGCTCAGAGTGGGCTCCATGAGCGATATTCTCGCCGCTTCCTATATGCTCGGCTCCAAGTCCGGGGCGAATTTCTGGAAAATATTCTGGCCCGGGCTCACGGCTATGGTGGGTTTTTGGGCTACGCTTTCGCTCAATATCCCCGATTTCACCCGCTATGCCAAATCGCAACGCGATCAAATCACCGGCCAGATCATCGGCCTGCCGGGCACAATGGTGCTCTTTTCCTACATCGGCATTGCTGTCACGAGCGCTACCCTGCTTATTTACGGAGAGGCGATTTGGGATCCGGTGGAACTCATGGCCAGATTTGACGCTCCCGGCACGGTGGCCATCTCCATGCTCGGGCTCACCATTGCTACCCTGACCACCAACATCGCGGCCAATGTGGTAGCGCCAGCCAACAGTATCGCCAACATCATGCCCGGCAAGATCAGCTTTCGCATGGGCGGCTACATCACCGGCATTATCGGTATACTCATCTTCCCATGGAAACTGATGGCCGATCCGCACGGTTATATTTTCGTTTGGCTCATCGCGTATTCCGCATTGCTCGGCGCATTGGCCGGCATCATGATCTGCGATTATTTTGTGGTGCATAAGACCCGGCTCCATCTGGCAGAACTATACAAGCCCCATGGCATTTACAAGGGCTGGAATCCCCGGGCATGGCTGGCTTTCGCTCTGAGCCTCCTGCCGGTATTGCCGGGGTTTTTGGTCACCGTGAAGGCCTTGCCTGCCCAAAGCGTGGGGGCATTCTGGACCGACTTGTATTCCTACGCCTGGTTTGTGACATTTTTGCTGTCCTTTATCTTATATTGGCTGCTCAGCAAAGTAAAAAAGGGCCACCCGGAGCCCCTTCATCTGAATAGCTGATAACCAGTGGTTTGCAATTTTTGAATTTTACAAGCCGCCGGCTATCCAGTATAAAAGTTATCTTTGCCACACTACGCATGGTCAAAGCAATTGACTGGCAACCTCTGATGGCATCAAACCACAAAAATATGCCGGAATACCAAACACCTGCAGCAGAACAAGACCTGGCGCACAACTTCGCGCAGATCAAGCCGTATATGAACGCCACCATGGCGCACTACGAAAGCGCACGCTGCCTGTTCTGCTACGATGCGCCTTGTGTGAAGGCCTGCCCGACCGGCATCGACATACCGCTGTTCATCCGGCAAATTCACACCCAAAACATCGAGGGCGCGGCCCGCACGATTTACAATTCCAACTACTTCGGCAATATCTGCGGCAAGGTGTGCCCCACGGAGGTGCTTTGCGAAGGCGCCTGCGTGTATAACCACCAGGAGGCGAAACCCATAGAAATAGGCCGCCTTCAAAGCTACGCCACAGCAAACGTCATTGCCGTCAACAAGATACTATACGCGCCGCCTCCGCCCAACGGCAAAAAAGTAGCCATCATAGGCGCCGGCCCGGCCGGCATTGCCTGTGCCTGCGAACTCCGGCTCATGGGATACGAAGCGGATATCTTCGAGGCCAAAGATCAACCATCCGGATTGGTGCTTTACGGTTGCGCCCCCTACAAGATCACCAACCAAGACGCCTTAGACGAGGTGGCCTGGCTGCAAAGCCAGTTCGGATTCCGCATACACTACCACCGCAGGATCGAGCAATCTGTGCAATGGAGAGAACTTGAGCAGCAATACGACGCCATTTTCCTCGGCATAGGCTTGGGCGCTACCCATACTGCCGGGCTGCCCGGCGAACAGCTCGAAAACGTGAGCGGCGCTACGGAATATATCGCACAGATCAAACTCGATCCGCTCCACGTGCGCGTGGGCCGCAAAGTGGTGGTCATCGGTGGCGGCAATACAGCTATGGATGCCGCTTCCGAATCGGCACGCCTGGGAGCGGAGGAAGTGATATTGGCATATCGCCGGCCCAAGTCTGAGATGAAGGCATACGACTTTGAATACGAGCTGGCCAAGTCGGTGGGCGTCAAGGGCATGTTCAGCGTGGCGCCGGTAGCCATACTGGGCGAAAAGGAGGCGGAGGGTATTCGCTTAGCCCAAACCCGGGTCGAAGATGGGCGCGTCCAAATATTGCCCGGCACGGAATTCGAATGGGAATGCGATACCGTCATCCTGGCTACCGGGCAGGAGAAAATGACGACCTTGCTCGCCCAAATCGGCGGCATCAATACCGACCGGCAGGGCCGGATAGCAGTGAACGGGGAAACCTTCCAAACCTCAAATCCGAAGTACTTTGCCGGCGGCGATGCCGTGAACGGAGGGGCCGAGGTGGTCAATGCCGCAGCCGACGGCAAAGCCGCAGCGAAAGGTATTGATGCCTTTTTGCGAAGATAACGGGTTCCGCAAAGAAAATTTTAAATGCCTTTGGCGAAAAACAAAAGACATGTTTGTACACCTTGAAAATGTCCCTCGCTTTTACAAAAACTATGTAAAATTAGTGGAAGAAACCGACATCCTGCAAGCTCTGCGCATTTCAGGAGAGCGCATGATGGAGGCATTGGCCTCTGTCACAGAAGCGCAGCAGGATTTTCGCTATGCCGAGGGTAAATGGAGCATCCGCGAACTGCTTTGCCACATGATAGACGCCGAGCGGATTTTTGCCTACCGCGCCCTGCGTTTCGCTCGCAACGACAAAACGCCCCTGCCCGGCTGGGACGAAAACGACTACGCGCCATCGGCAAATGCAAGTGGCAGAAGCCTGGCGCAGATCACCGGCGAAATGCAACGCCTTCGCCTTTCCACCATCGACCTTTTTGAAGGTTTCACGGCGGAAATGTTAGAGCGCAAGGGCTTGGCCAACAACGCTGAAATTTCCGTAGCTGCACTCGGTTTCGTCATTGCCGGCCACGAAACGCACCATAGGAGTATCTTAGTGGAGCGGTATCTGCCGCTTTTAGCAACGCAATAAAGTTTTTGAAATATGCCCGATCTATCCGCCAATCTCGCAGGGATCAAATCTCCCAACCCGTTTTGGCTGGCTTCGGCCCCGCCCACCAATTCCGGATACCAGATCATGAAAGCCTTCGACGCTGGTTGGGGAGGCGCCGTGTGGAAAACCCTCGGCGTGCCGGTCATCAACGTGTCGAGCCGCTACGGCGCTATGCATTACCGCAGCAGCCGCATGGTGGGTTTCAACAACATCGAACTCATCTCCGACCGCCCCCTGCGCGACAACCTTCGCGAAATAGAGGAGGTCAAGAAGTATTTTCCCCATCACGCCGTGGTGGCCTCCCTCATGGTGGAATCCCGCGCCGAGTGGCATCAAATCGTAAAAGATGTGGAAAACGCCGGCGCCGATGGGGTAGAACTCAACTTCGGCTGCCCCCACGGCATGTGCGAACGCGGTATGGGTTCCGCAGTAGGCCAGGAACCTGAGATACTCCGGCTCATTACCTCCTGGGTAAAAGAGGTAGCTACCGTACCCGTCATCGTCAAACTGACGCCCAATATCAGCGACATCACCGAGCCGGCTGTAGCCGCAGCCCTGGGCGGCGCTGACGCCATCTCCCTTATCAACACCATTCAAAGCCTGATGGGCGTGGACATAGACAACTTTGTGCCCTACCCCGTGGTGGACGGAAAAAGTACCAACGGAGGCTATTGCGGCCCTGCCGTGAAGCCCATCGCCCTCAATATGGTGAAAAACTGCGCCCAGCACCCCGGCGTGCGCCTGCCCATTTCCGCCATCGGCGGCATCGAAAACTGGCGCGACGCCACCGAATATTTGCTTCTCGGCGCAGCCAACGTGCAGGTCTGCACCGCCGTGATGCACTACGGCTTCGGCATCATCCGCGAGATGATACCCGGCCTGGAAAACTATATGCGCCACAAAGGCTTCGCTACACTCGACGACCTCATCGGAAAGGCGCTGCCCAATGTGCTGAATTGGGAAAATCTCAACCTCCACTACGGGGTAAAAGCCAACATCAATCCGGAAAAATGCATCCAGTGCCAATTGTGCTATACCGCCTGTGAAGACGGCGCCCATCAGGCTATTGGCCTGCCTGAAAATGGCAGTCGCATTCCCTTCATCATCGAAGAAAACTGCGTGGGCTGTAACCTCTGCTCATTGGTATGCCCGGTGGAAAACTGCATCACCATGGTTCGCAAGGACGACGGCAGCCGGAGTGAAGACTGGAAAGACTTCGTCGCTTCAGGGAAAGCCCCCGAAACTTTCGACGACGAACGCGCAGGCGGCCTGGGACACTGGGTGCCGGAGCCTGCGGAGGCGCTGAAGAAAAAGAGATAGGAATCTGCTTTTCAATCCTCCTCCCCAATCTGCAATATCTTCACCTCCACCCTCTGATTGCGCCTGCGGCCCTCCGGGGTGGTGTTGGTAGCGATGGGTTGCCGCTTGCCGTAGCCTTTGTGGAACACCCGCTTGTCCAATATGCCTTTGGAGATGAGGTAATCGGCCACCGCCTTGGCGCGTTCGGTGGAGATCCGGTCGCAGACCTCGTCGGGCGGAAGGCTGTTGGTATGCCCACCAATCTCTACTACCACGCCGGGGTTGTCTTCCAAGAAGTCGTACAACTCGTCGAGCAGGGGGTAAAACTCCGGCTTCAACACTACGCTGTCGGCGTCGAACTGCAACTGTTCCATGCGCACGGCCTGGCCGCTTTGCAGCAGCCCGGCCGTCAATTCCGGCAATACGCGCAGGGGGATTTCCACGCTGAGTTCCCGGGTGCAGCCGTTTGCATCCGTGGCTGTTACGCTGTGCGTGCCCGGCGGCAGGCGCTCGGCAGTAGCCGCCGTTTCGCCATTGCTCCATTGAAACCGGTAAGGCTTGGTACCTCCCGATGCGTCAACGACGGCCCGGCCGTCTGCAGCGCTCGCAGATATGGCCCCACGCTTTTTGCCGATACTCGCCGCAAATACTTCCGGCTGGGTGATGGAAATGCTTGCCGCCTGGGAGGCGCCCAAGGCATCGGTAACGGTTACGGAATATTCCCCGGCAGCAAGGCCCGTGGGTTTGTCGCCGCTGAGGCCGGCCTGGCTCCATT
>CAZNYK010000045.1:0-28126 GCA_964577215.1 uncultured Saprospiraceae bacterium | reverse complement strand
GCTGCCTGTCTTTGGGACAGGCCGAGTTCGGAAGCCTTTTCCCGGATAAATGCCCGGGCAACAGAAAGATGATCCTGGGCCGAGGCGCCTGGCAGCAATAGCAAGGCGAATCCTGTAAATGCCAGGAGGCGTAAAAGTAATCGCTTCATGATTCAAATTTAAAAAGTTAGCAATAAGGTTAATTAGGACTTACTGAAAAGAGTCATACGGCATGGTATTGCCGAGGCACGATTGATGGAGCGCATTGGGGGGCGCATGAGTCGCTTTTCAAGGCAAAAGTAATATTTAAGAAATTTCTTTCTCCTTTTACATGGTCTTTTTTTTAAAGTGAAGAATTTTTTTTTCTTACCCTTGGGTTGCAAGATAAAAACAGGTATTGATGATATTTAATTTGATGTATATTTCGTGTGGTGGAGTCAAGGCTTCATGTATTGACGAGCGATTTTTCCCGGCGCCGGTTGGCATTTTCCTTTCTTCCGCATATTTTTGGCCTGTTCAAAAAATCACATCATGGATATTACTGTCGTGTTCCACTCATTGGTAATGTTGTTCTTTGTCGCAGTATTGGGTGAGTCGGGGTTGGGAAAAGTGCTGGACTACAAAGGCAACCTCGAGTACTTCAGGAGTCAGTTCAATAACTCCCCCCTGGCGCGTATGACCGGGCTGCTGCTTCCTGTGATCACGGCAATGGAAGTCGCTACAGGCTTGTTGGCGCTGGTGGGCCTGGTTCAACTCTGGACGGGCGGGGATGGAAAATGGGGCGTTTGGGCGGCGTCGCTGGGCTGCCTCAACTTCATCGCATTGATATTCGGCCTGCGCATGTCCAAAGATTATGCCGGCGCTGCCGGAGTAGTACCCTACCTGGCAGTAGCGCTGATAGGTTTATACGGTTTTTTGGCCCTTTGAAGCGGCAATACGCCCGTTTTTTTTTGAACGCCTTCATCATTTGTTTGTTTCTTCCCTGCCTGAAAAGTCCTTACCTTTAGGGCCGTTTCCTAACCAATGCATTCAACCGCCACAACATGAGCAAAATATCATTTTACGACCGCTTCGCCGACCGCCATATCGGTATCCGCGAAGACGAATTGCAGGAGATGCTGGCCGTTATCGGCGCCGATTCCCTCGACCAACTCATCTGCGAAACCGTACCCGACAACATCCGCTTGGAGCGCCCGCTCAATATCCCCGGCGCCGTATCAGAATACGAATATTTAGACCAAATTCGCGCCGTCGCCGGAAAAAACAAACTGTACAAATCGTACATCGGCATGGGATACTACGGCACGATTACACCTTCTGTCATTTTGCGCAACATCTTCCAAAACCCGGGCTGGTACACCCAGTACACGCCCTACCAGGCCGAAATATCCCAAGGCCGTTTGGAGGCGCTGCTCAACTTCCAGACCATGGTGAGCGAACTCACCGGCCTGCCCATCGCCAATGCCTCGCTGTTGGACGAAGGCACCGCCGCAGCCGAGGCTATGCACATGTTCTTTGAACAGAAGAACAAACGGGCCAAAGGCGATGTCGCCAATGAATTCTTGGTTTCTGACCAGGTATTCCCGCAGACCATCTCCATCCTGAAAACCCGCGCCAAGCACCTCGGCATCAAGATCATCGTGCAGGCTGAAAGCCGGTTTGAGTTCACGGAAAAGACCTTCGGCATCCTGCTCCAATACCCGGCCATGAACGGCGCCGTGAATGACAACCGCGCCTTGGTGGAAAATGCTCGCGCCAACGAAATATTCGTCACCGTTGCCGCCGACCTGCTCAGCCTCGCACTGCTCAGCCCTCCAGGCGAATGGGGCGCCGACGCCGTTGTGGGCAATACCCAGCGTTTCGGCGTGCCTATGGGCTACGGAGGTCCCCACGCCGCTTACTTCGCGACCCGCGACGACTTCAAGCGCATCATTCCGGGCCGCATCATCGGCGTATCGGTGGACAGGCACGGCAAACGCGCCCTGCGCATGGCTCTGCAAACCCGCGAGCAGCACATTCGCCGTGAAAAAGCCACTTCCAACATCTGCACCGCCCAAGCCCTGCTCGCCATCATGGCCGGCATGTACGCGGCATATCACGGCCCCAAGGGCATACGCGCCATCGCGGAGCGGGTGCATACACTCGCCGCAATACTCGCCGGCAACCTGAGTCAAATGGGCTACCACCTGCCCCACGCCCATTACTTCGACACCCTTTTCGTAGCAACCGATGGCAAGATGCAGGAGCACTTGCGCGAGATCGCCTTGAAACACGAGGTCAATTTCTATTACCCGGTTACCGGCGGCGTGCAGATCAGCTTGGATGAAACTACCACACTGAAAGACGTGGAGTATATCGCGCGCGTCTTCGCAGCGGCCAAAGGCATACAGCACACTTTCAGCGCCGCCGAACCCGCCGAACTGCAGTTGCCGGCCAAATTAGAGCGCGATACGCCCTTCCTCACGCACCCGGTGTTCAGTATGTACCACACCGAGACCAAGATGATGCGCTACATCAAGCGCCTGGAGAACCGCGACCTTTCGCTCATGCACTCCATGATCTCGCTCGGCTCCTGCACCATGAAGCTCAACGCAGCCACCGAGCTGATTCCCGTTTCCTGGCCGGAGTTCGCCCACCTGCACCCCTTCGTACCTATGGATCAGGCTGAAGGATACCGGCAAATATTCCAGGAACTGGAAGCCTGGCTGTGCGACATCACCGGTTTTGCGGCCTGCTCTCTACAGCCCAACTCCGGCGCCCAGGGAGAATACGCGGGTCTGCTCACCATACGCGCTTATCACGAGGCGCGCGGCGAAAACCACCGCAACGTGGCGCTCATTCCCTCCTCCGCGCACGGCACCAACCCCGCTAGCGCCGTCATGGCCGGCTTGGAGGTCGTGGTAGTACAATGCGACGATCATGGTAACATAGACATTGACGACCTGCGCGCCAAAGCCGAGCAATACCGCGACCGCCTCGGCGCCCTCATGGTCACCTATCCCTCCACGCACGGCGTGTTCGAGGTGCGCATCCACGAAATTTGCGACATCATCCACGAAAATGGCGGCCTGGTATATATGGACGGCGCCAATATGAACGCACAAGTGGGCCTTACCAGCCCCGGCGCCATCAGCGCCGATGTGTGCCACCTCAACCTGCACAAAACTTTCGCCATACCGCACGGCGGCGGCGGACCGGGCATGGGGCCGATCTGCGTGAACGAAAAGCTCAAGCCTTTCCTGCCCTCGCATCCCTTGGTACAAGTGGGCGGCGAAAAAGGCATAGACGCTGTATCCGCCGCGCCTTGGGGCAGCGCCTCCATATTGCTCATCTCTCACGCCTACATCAGCATGCTGGGCGCCGAAGGGGTCACCGATGCCACCCGGTATGCCATCCTCAACGCCAACTACATCAAATCACGCCTGGAGCCTGACTATCACGTGTTATACGTGGGCGATATGGGCCGCAGCGCGCACGAGCTGATTGTGGACTTGCGCCCCTTCAAGGAACTGGTCTCCGCCGAAGACGTGGCCAAGCGCCTGATGGATTACGGCTTCCACGCGCCCACGCTATCCTTCCCCGTGGCCGGCACCATCATGATAGAGCCTACCGAAAGCGAGAGCAAGGAGGAATTGGACCGCTTCTGCGATGCGCTGCTGCAAATCCGCAGGGAGATAGACGAAATCGCTTCGGGCGAAGCCGATCCGGAGTCCAATGTCCTGCACAATGCGCCGCATACGGCTGAGGTAGTCACCGCCGATGAATGGCCCTTCCCGTACTCCCGCGAAAAAGCCGCATGGCCTTTGCCTTATCTGCGCCAGGGTTATAAGTTTTGGACCTCTGTAGGCCGCATCGATAATGCCTACGGCGACCGGAACTTGGTGTGTACTTGCCCGCCGATGGAGGAGTATATGGTGAGTGAGGGGTGAGGTTGGGGTATAGGCGAAAGGTTCAAAGTTTTATCCGCCATAGCTAAAGCTTCGGCGGGTATTGGGGTTTTCGGTATTTGGGTTTAATGTTTTATTAAAATGTAACCCCTCAAAAGTGCGCGGCGCAGCCTTTTGTATTTTGCGGTTTTATGCAAAGGCATCCCTTCGGGACATTTTGCGGTTTTACATTTTACGGTTTTATAACCACCCGCCCGCGCCCCAGCACCCCCTCGCGCCCTTCTGCCACCGCCACATACACCCCGGCCGGCAAGCCCGGCGGCAGCGCGATGCGGTGCTCCGGCTGCCCGGCAGCAAGCGCCTGCGCGAGTACCTGCCGGCCCATGCTGTCGTACAGGCGCAAGCGGGTAGCAGGAGCGGCAAGCGCAACGGTGAAGTACCCCTGCGCCGGGTTGGGGAAGATGTGCAGCGCCCCCGCCGCTACCGGCGTTTGCTCTACTGCACTCACCACCGGCACACAAGGCGGTGCGGGCGGCGTACCGGGCACGAGCGGGCCGAGGCGGTAGTTGGGGAAGTTGGGCATAGAACGCAGGTGATAGTAAGGCAGCGATACGCCGTGCTGCTCCACTTCGCAGGCGAGGCCGTGTTCATCCGGGTAGTGAATGACGTGGAGTACCGTCACTGCGGCAAAAGTATTGATGTAGATTTTGCAATCCGGGGCCAACTGCGCCTGGAAAAAAGTAGTCTGGTAAGGCGACAGAAAACCATCGTATTCTGCCACCGTGATGCGCGATGCAGCAATATCTGCTGCCCAAAGATCGAATTGATAGATATTGTACTCCGCCGGGATATACAAATAACGCGAGTTAGGCGATACGGCTGCGCCTCCAACGAAGGCACTGTCGTTGATGGTAATGTGCTGAAAATTACTCAGGTCTCCTGTGCTTCGGTCAAAGTCAAAAATAAATACGCCATCACCGGGGCCGTAACGAATGTATTTTGTTCCATCAGGAGAAAACACGGCCTGCCCGCCGTATTTGGTCGTAACATTACCCGCTTGCTGAAGCCAAGGTGTCTCGAATCCGTCGGCAGTTAACAAGATTGTATAATAGCGATTGGAATGCCTTTCGGTGGTAATAATCCACCAATCGTAGCCATTTGCATGTTTTACGGCTGTTAATTCCCCATAGCTAAGTGTGTCCTGAATGAGAATCTGGTTTTTTTCAACGACCATACCTTCATCTGTACTCATATTGATGAGCGAATAATACAATTTATCTGTCAGCACTGTAAAGACCGGCTGGTTGACATACACAATACCTTTGTGGAGCAATACGTATATGCTGTCTGTTTGGGGCCATGGCAAGATAAGGCTGCTTTGAGGCCCGGCGGTATATCCGAAGCTGCACTGCGCCTGATGCACCGGTCCCGGATTAAGACCCCCTCCGTTGGGCATAATCTCGTGGTGCCGGTTAGCTATGGCGCAGCCATTGGTATAAAATAACAGATTGCCGGCGGCATCAGAGATGAGCGTGCTGCTGGACCCAAGATTTAAGGCTATTGGAATGTAAGTAAATTCTGCCGTCTCCTGTAAAAAATTGCGGTAACTGCCCTCTATCCCGGGTAGCGATGTGGTATAGTCGTAACCAAACAACCAGGAGTAATCATGTTTTTGGGAGAACAGCGCAAATGAGTACAGGGAAATAAAAATAAAGCAGAAACTTTTCATTTCTGTATGATTTGTGACAGCGACACAGAAATGCTCTTGTGTCGCTGCCTGAACATGAATAATTACTTTTGAATAACCACCTTGCGAATGCCAATTCTGCGCCCGTCTGAAATCAGCGCTACCAACACGATACCAGGATTGATATGTTTAGTATCCAGCACCGTAATACTTCTCGTCCCCAGCGAAGTGCGAAGCAACTCCCTGCCAAGTAAATCAAAAACTACGGCGATGCTTTCCGTGTCTTCCGGCATGCCGAAGCATCTTAGTACAAGATGATCATTGGCGGGATTGGGGTACACATCAAACCCGGGTTCTTCCGTTTCTGCCTTCGGCAGTGCCCGGTACTGCCCGCCCACACTGCACAGTAGTTCGTCATCATACCTCGCATCCGGATCAATCAAAGCATACAGGCTGCGCGCAAAAAATACGGCATCGCCACCGCTCAGTGGGCATTGGAAGGCAATGTCGGCCAGTTCGCCTTTTTGCGTCGGGGTAAACTCCCCGGTTTCTACCCAGGCGATGTACAGCGCGTTTACGCTTTTTTCATTGATCTCATATACGGCCGTTGCCGGTATGGCAGCGTTCAGGGTTTTGGCAAGGGCCAATTGGTCCGTTGCGTGGTCCCACATATCTTCCCCAAGCGCATCGGCAGCGCTTGCATCGGCTTGCAGTCCGGCGTACACGACGTTGCGCGCGCTTTCCAATGCCGGGTCCCCGGCTTCCGGGTCGGCGTCTTTCCAGCCATAGTTGTTGGCGCGCAGTTCGGCCAGCCGGTTTTGGAGATCGAGGTGTTGCTGTTCGAGCTGAGCTTCCTCGGCGGGCGACAGAGCAAAGGCGCCTTTGATGCGCTGCCGCGTTGCGTGCAGTTGCGGTATGAGGCCGCCGCCCGTGCCCCCGGCGTAAAATGTATGTATCGGCGTGCCCGGCTGCAGGGGCAAGTCGTTTTCGGCTATGCGGCTGTACAAGTGCCGGCGGCCCGTCCAGCCCAACTCGGCGGTAAACTGCGGCGAGGCAAAAGTGCCCAATGCCAATTTCTCTTCCAATATGCCCATTTCACCGGCGAAGTTTACCGGCGGTGCGGCAGTTTGGCAGGCATCGTAGGTGGAAGTGAGGCATGCAAAAATACTTTCATCATCAACATCTTGTGGAACAAACCACAACCCCACAGCGCTCCAGGACGGTTCGTAGGCAAAGGCTTGCCCTGATGAGGCGGTCGGGTCAACCCGGAATAGCGACTGGGCAACCACCTCAAAATCCAGCGCCAAATGCTTCGCCCCAAACTCCGTAAAGGGCCCGAACCAGCGATTGCCGTGGTGAGCTTGCTCTCCGATGTGGCCGTTGTCCAATATTTGCAGGCCGGTGGCGTGTCGGTTCAGGTTATTGCCGCGCAGGGCGGTAGCGTCGGCCATGCCGTAAAAGGTGTATCCGGTGCGCATGTTGTCGGTGGTATTGCACAGGATGGCGCTGCCGAAGGAGCCGTAGGTTACCACTCCCCGGTTGGGGTAGTTGAAGGTACTGCCTGCCGGGCCGGACAAGGTGTTGCAGCGCACCAAGGCATTGCCCGCGCCAAACAAGGATATACCGTCCTGAAATGACGTACCTTCTCGGAGGAGTATGGTGTTGTCGTACAACTGCACATACCGCCCCGCTTGCAGGTGTATGCCCTCTTTGGCGGTATTCAACAGGATGGTATTGCGTCGCACGGTGTAGTAGTTGAAGTTCTGCACGCCGGTAGGGGCTTCTTCCATGCGTATGCCTCTGCCTGCGCCCCATTGTGTGGCGTTTACAGTGATGTCATTGTCTTCTATGGTGCAGCGCACAGGCGTGTTTTGAAATAGGTTGATGCCTGATCCGTAGGCGGTTATGTTGTTGTTGGCAACAGTCAGGCGGCGCACCCGGTTATTTTGCAGGGTTATCCCGTCATGCACCTTGTCAAAGCCGCAATGCATAATATTGACGGACATTTTGTCGGCAAAGATGCCGGTGTTGCAATCTTCAAACGCAGCCGGGCCGTATTTACCATGTCCCAGCACATCCAGCAAGCGGAGAAAAGGCTCCGTACCTGAAGCACGGATGCCATAGCCGCTGAAAGCCGGGGCATTGGGGCCGCTCGCCGGCTCTATGGCCCTGAAATAGGAATTGCGAATGCTGAGGTTGGAGTTGTGGGCTACCACACCGTTGTAGAGGTTGTAGAATGAGTTTTCCGTTGTGTCTTCCAATCCAATGGTAGCGCCGAGTACATCGTTGAGCCACATGCCGGCTGTTCCCTTTTGCCCGGTGTAGGGCAGGGGCGGTTTGAGGCCGTTGCCGGCCGATTCAAAGCGGTTGCCGAAGAAGGAGCGAAAGTCCACGTGTTGCCCTGTGGCAGGGCCGGGCGGTACATACACCCCGATGTGGTTGTTGCGGAAGGTATTGTCGCGAAGATGCGCTATAGCCCCTCCCGAAAGCGTAAGGGCTTGTATGCCGTCTTCCACAGTACATCTGTCCATGATGAGTTCTACGCCCGGCTGCACGAGGATTCGTTGCCACATATTGTTACAGGAAAAAATTTGCGCCTCTTCCATAATGAGCTTTTTCCCCGGGCTGCCCGATACAATGATTTGTGCATTTGACGACGACATTTTAATAATGGTTCGCTTCATGCAATAAATGCCTCCTGCGGAAGCCGGCAGGTTATCCAGGTCAATTTCGAATACGCCGGAAATGGATAAGGCGACCGGTTGGCTAGCCTGACATGCGATACTTGGGTGAAGGAGATTGTAAGGGGCGTCATACCCGAGGGAGCTAAGTTTCCTGGGGTTTTGAATTGTTCCGGAGGGAATGTTGATGTAGTCAGCAGGAGTGATGTAAACAAATTGGCTTGCGGTAAAGTTTTGCCCCTCAAAAGGAGGTACGTCTACTCTCGTAGCAAAAAGATTGCCCGTGAAAGAGTCTCTAAGTCGTGCGGTGATTAAATACTGGCGGCATTCAAAGGGGCCCCATTCCGTATTGCCGGTTTCAAACCGCTCTCCGAATGTAGCGTCGGGCAATGGCTGAGGATCGAAACCTGGATCGAGAAAAGTAATTTCCTGTGCGTCCAGCCTGGAACGAAGAGCCAAATTAAACGAACGCGGGATACTGCACCGATTGCAGATATCAATAACGTAGTTAATCTCATTACGGTCTCCACATAAACGGCTTGGCCGGGTATTGTCGGCATAAATATTCATAGTAACCCCACAAGGCTCGGGACAAGGTAATGAGGGAACGGGGCGATCATCCGAAAAGCAGGTCGGTCCCAATGAATTTAACGTAGTTATTATAAAATTCCTGGAACATTCACTAAAGGAAGTTCCATTTAAATGGTTGGCATTCCCAGCTCCGGGACACATTATCGGCGCATTAGCCATGTTACACAATCCTGCTTCCAGAAAGCAAATATTTCCGCCTATGTGCCCTTTTCGAGTAAGCAGATGGCCAAGCTCATGTGCAAGCGTGATTGTAAGTCGAGGCTTATAAGCTCCAATCAAATTGTGGTAGGGTTGACGTGTATTGATCATCAAAGTCGGTCTTGTACCGCACAGATAAGTATTGTCCCATATAGTATTACCTAATGCTGGATGCGAATTGTCCATAAATTGAATGACTGCATCTACCGGGATACATGGCCGGTTTATATTCCAATAGCTCCTTATTTTTTCATGTGTTGTGCCTGGTAAGTTCCAAGTTCCGACAAAGTTGTAATAGGTTGGTTTGTGGTAGGGGCCTCGGTTAAAATATACCAATTCAACACTAAAAGAAGACGACCCGCTACTATGCCTGTTCTCGAAAAAATCATTTACGGGTTCCATGTGGTCTTGGATTTTCATACTGATTGCCTGCAGAGCAGCTTCCACATTATTGTCAAATTGATTAACAAAAAAGTCATAGATCCCATTGTCAATATCAATCCCCAATTCAACTATACCTGTTGCCGTCGGCGGCTCATTGCTCTGTTGGTAAGCAAAAGGCGGTGTCAGATCGGCATATACAACAAACATATCTTTATAAATACTACCCAGTACCTCCCACGCCGGTAAAAAGCGCATTGAATGTTCCGTTTGTTCAATTTTGCCAAGTAAGTATTGCTTCGCCACATAAAGCCGGCACACCCCTCCACCGGCTACGCTGCCTTTATAGGCATAATTGAAGCCGCCCATTGAAGCAGTGCGCTCCAGGTTCAGCGTCCAATTCCACCCCTGGTCGATGTGTATTTGCATGGAAAAAGACCCGTTTTGCGCTTGTAAGAAACTGTCTATCGCACCTAAATCAATTGTGAATAGTCGGAAATCATCTGGGGCAAGGTTCAGCAGGTCTTCGATCTGCTTTTGGTCTTTTGGGTCCTGAAAGGGTTTCAGAGTAGCTTGGAATACATTCGATTGTCCCCGGGCACAAATGCCCAAAATCAATATTGCCCATAGAAGCACGAACTTGTGAATGAAGCACAAATCCAATTGCCAAACAATAGGTGATTTAGGGGGGGGGGTGCTTGGTATAAAATTCCGTATTTCATATATAGCTGATTTTGGTTTGGAGATATTTTTTTACCCTGCAAAATATTTATTTTTCGGGGATAAAAAAAATTGAGACCTGCTTTTTTTCGTGGTTCATAATTTAAATCCAACACCCCAAGCCCTTTGTTGTCATTTTGCATAATTATCGAGCAGTGCCTCGCTGCCGTAGTCCATCAGGAGCTACGCTCAAAGGGGAGATATGCACTGAAGCCCTATGCAGCAGTAAAATATAATGCATCGCTCAGGCCAGGTTTATGGAGGCTGAAAGGTAGGGATTATTGAAGGAAAGGGGGGCAGGGGTGGCAATTCGATATTCTTTGGTTAACTTTGCCACAGCATAGCGCGTCCGGCGTGAAGAAATTATCAGAGATCCGACCATGCTCCTCATTCGCAATATCCACACCATTTTTCAAGTGGAAGACGCCTCTTCGCTCCGCAGCCGGGTAGCAGGCCGTGACATGCAACACCTTCCTGCCCTACACCAAGCTTACCTGTTGGTACAAGAGGGGAAAATCGCCGGCTTCGGCCCTATGGATCAGTGCCCCGACTTGCATGGCGTGCAGGTGGAAGACGCTTCCGGTCGCATGCTTCTGCCCTGTTGGTGCGACTCGCATACGCACCTGGTTTTTGCGGCAAGCCGGGAGAACGAGTTTGTGGATCGCATACACGGGTTGAGCTATGAAGAAATTGCCCTGCGCGGCGGCGGCATACTCAACTCCGCCCTCCGCCTGCGCGACACCCCGGAGGAGGCGCTGTTGGAGCAGGCGCTGGAACGCCTTCACGAAGTGCAGCGCTACGGTACCGGCGCCATTGAGATCAAGAGCGGCTACGGCCTCTCGGTGGAGGGCGAACTCAAGATGCTTCGCGTCATACGCGCCATGCGGGAGCACACCAAAATGCCCATCAAGGCTACATTCCTCGGCGCGCACGCCCTGCCTGCCGAGTACCGCCACGACCGTGAAGGCTACCTGCGCCTCATCGAAAAAAAGATGCTGCCCAAAATAGCGGCTGAAGGATTGGCCGACTACATCGACGCATTCTGCGAGAAGAACTTTTTCAGCCCAGCCGAAACCGCCCGCCTCATAGAGGCCGGTACCCGCTACGGGCTGAAGGCCAAGGTGCATACCAATCAGTTCAATAGCCTCGGCGGCATAGAGGTGTGCGTGGAGCGCGGCGCCGTGTCGGTGGATCACCTGGAAGTGCTGACCGACGTGGAGATTGAGTGCCTGAAAAACAGCGACACCCTGCCGGTGCTGCTGCCCTCCGCTCCGTTTTTCCTCAACGACCACTACCCGCCCGCCCGCCGCATGCTGGATGCCGGCCTGCCCGTGGTATTGGCCACCGATTACAATCCAGGCTCCTCGCCTTCGGGCAAGATGCCTTTCGTCATTTCCTTGGCCTGTATCAAACTGCGCATGACGCCGGAGGAAGCCGTCAATGCCGCCACGCTCAACGGGGCAGCTGCGTTGGAGCTTTCCCATTCACACGGCAGTATCGCCCTAGGAAAGGCGGCCAGCTTTTTCCTCACTAAGCCTATTCCATCGCTGGCTTACATGCCTTATGCCTTCGGCAGCGACGTGGTGGAACGGGTGTGGATAGAAGGAGAGCGGGTGTAGTACCGTACCGGCGACTTCAGTCGCCGAACCTGTATGCTTGCCGGCGGCTGAAGTCGCCGGTACTATTAGCAAAAATCCCCGCCCTCGTGAAGAGAGCGGGGATTTTTATTGATACCCCAATTGAGAATTTGGAGAAGAAATGCGCCGGCTTACCTCAGCAAGGTCACGTTGCCTTGCTTCACAAATTTCTCTCCGCCCGGGCAGTTTATCGTCAGGTAGAAACCATACACATCCGGAGGGAGTTCTTTGCCTTTGTACGTGCCGTCCCATGCGTCGTTGAGGTTCGTGGCCTCAAACATCTTCTGCCCCCAGCGGTTGTAGATCACCCAGTAAACATCCAGCACCAATACCGGGCGGGCGCGCACGCGCAGCACGTCGTTTTCCCCGTCGTTGTTGGGTGTGAACGCCGAGGGGAAAAATATATACGGCTCCTGGCACAAGTAATTGACCGTGACAGTGCCCCGCAGGGTAACGCTGCAACCGCTCTGGCTCACTATCACGGTATATTCGGTAGTTAGTTCCGGCGTAGCCAGCGGGTTGGGGATGTCATCTTCGCTCAATGTTTCAGAAGGCGACCATTGATAAGTGCACCCGTCGCAGCCCAATACTGTCAATTCGGAAGATTCGCCCACCAGGATTTCTTCAGGATCGACGCTCAGGGTCACTGTTCCCGGCAGATCGAGAATGGTCACCGTAGTGCTCAGGGTATCGCTGCAGCCGAACTGGTTGGTCACTATAGCGCTGAAGTTTTGAGCCAGACTTGCGTTCGCCGTTACCATCGGACCGTCTGCAGGCGGGGTTACGGCGTTGGCCGGCGTCCAGGCGTAGGTCAGGGTTTGAGTTGGATCCAGGTTTACCACGCCGAGTTGGGTGGTGGTAGCCGGCACGCACAGTACCACCGGCGGAGTGATGGTAGCCGCGACCGGGAAGTTGTTCACTGTTATGGATTGCGTCTCGGTACAACCATTGGCGTCTGTGGCCCGCACATAGTAGGTGGCGGCGCCTGCCGGCGGCGTGACCGAAATGGAAATGCCCGTGCCCAACACCGGTACAAATGCTGGATTGTCTGCCCATTCAAAATCGGCTGCGATGGCGCTCGTTACCCTGAGCGTAGCTTCGGCACCGGGTGAACAAACGGCTACTTCTGCATCGGTTTCCAATTCTATGGCGGGATACACCTGCACATTGACTTGCCGCTCGATGCTGCAACCCAGCACTGCGTCGCTTATGGTTACGTTGTAGGTGCGGTCCACGTTGGTTGTCACCGTTGGGTTGTGAGGCGGATTCAGGTCGAGGCCGGCAGTCGGCGACCAGGTGTAGGTGTAAGCAGGGTTGCCCCCGGGATTCAAGCGGGTGGGCGCATCTATACACACTTGCACGAACTCCTGGATGCCTGTATTGATAATGAAGGTGGACACATTGACCGAAGTAGTATCGGTACACCCATTGGCATCTTCGGCGATGACGAAGTAGTTGTTGCTGCCTTCGGCAGGCGTTACGGTGATGGCGGCGCCGGTTCCTGCGGGGTTGCCGAAATTGTTGAGGAACCAGCGGTAGGTAACATTCCCAGTGCCGGAAGCCGTAAGGGTTACCGGCGCTATTTCGCAAAGCAGCGTATCCGGGCTTGCCGTCAGGTTGATGAGCGGGAATACGTTCACCTGGATTTCGGCTTCCTCATTACAACCGCTCGCCGGATCGGTAACCGTTACATTGTAGGTAGCCGGGCTGGTAACTACTACTCGTGGATTGGAGGGATCCGACAGGTCGAGTCCCGTAGCCGGCGACCAGGAATATGTATATGCCGGGTTGCCGCCCGGGTTCAGTTGCGTTGGGGTGTTGCCGCATACCGTTTGGGGGGATCCCAGCGGGCCGGGCTGGAAGTCGGTTGCCAAAATGTTGACAATAGCGGTGTCCTGGCAGGCGAAACCGTCGGTTGCGACGACTTGTACCTGGTACATGCCTGCCTGGCTTATGTTGTAGGTTGCCGGGCTACCTGTTGCAAATGGCAATTGCCCGGGTACCGACCAGGAAAAAGTGACCGGCACACCTGCCGATGCATTGAGCGACACATCGCCAAGTTGGCATATCGTGGTATCTCCCGTAGCGGAAAGATCAATTTCCGGCGTCACGATCACAGTCACGGTACGTTCCGTTTGGCACAGGAAACCGGTGCTATTGTCGGTGACCGTTACGGAGTACACCCCGCCGGTAGTGCCTGTATAGACTGGGTTGGAAGGGTTGCTCAAGTCAAGATCGGTGGTAGGAGACCATGTGTACTGGTAGTTCGGATTGAGGCCCGGGCTTATACCTGCCGGTTCGCCTGCGCATATGCGCACGGTGTCGGCCAGTTCAATTTTGAACGGTACGATAGACACGTTGACTTCCACGTTTTCTGTGCAGCCGAACTGGTTGGTGATCAACCCTGAAATCATGGCGCCGTTTATGCCTGCCCTCACGACAGGTGTAGCCGTACCCTCGCCGCTGAGGATCAGGGAATCCGGGCTCCAGTCGTAGAGCAGCACGTCCTGATCGTCCAGATTTTGAACGGTGATCTGGAACTCCACATCCTCGCAGGCAGTGATATTGCCCGAAGGCGTTACCTGCACATCTACGCCATGATCGGTAATGGTAACGCTTGCGCTTTCCGTACAACCGAATTGATCGGTAGCGGTAGCGGTATATGTTTCCACCCGGAATGGATTCACTGTGATGACCGGACCGCCGAGGGGTTGCCCCTGGCCGTCGGTCCAAACAATGGTAGCCGGCGCCATAGTTCCGGCGGTCAATTCTACCGGCTCGCCGCAAGTGGTAGAATCATTCGGTGTGCTCAGGCCGATGGCCGCCGGCACAAAAACTATCACCTCCTGCATATAGGAGCAGGTATCTGCACCAAGTGCCTGGATTTGCACCGTATAAGTGGTGGTTTGGTCTGGGAATGCGAGCGGGTTGGCGGCAGTTGGGTCGCTCAGGCCGATTGCCGGCGTCCATAAGTATTGATAGGCCGGATTTCCGTTGGGATTGAGCGGCACAGAATCGCCGCGGCAAACCAGCACGGTGTCGGCAATGGAAACATTGACCAACTGGATGTTGATCGTGTCGGTCACGGTGGCCGGGCAGTCATTGGCCGTATTGATGGTCAGGGTGACAATGAGGTCGCCGCTTGCATCCACCGTAATGACGGGGTTTTGCAAGGTAGAGCTTTGCCCGTTGCTGAACACCCAATTCCAGCGGTCGGTATTGTTGAACGAGTTGATGGAGACGTCGAAGAAAGCTACTTCAGCACTGCCGTTATTGCACGCTGCGATGTCGTAATCGAACCGGGCTATTATCTGGGGATCTACTACGGTGACAACCGCAGAAACAGTGTCATTGCAGCTGACGGCGTAACCGATGGTAAGTGTGACGGTATAGCTGCCGGCTGTGGCATAGGTGTGCTGCGGGTTTGTCTCCGTGCTGGTGGTTCCGTCGCCGAAATTCCACACATAAGCAAACGCATTGGTACTGGTGTTGGTAAACTCCACCGTAGCGCCGTTGCATTGCAGCATGGAGGTGAATCCCAGTTGGAATGCCGTGTCGATCACCGCCGTCTGAATAGAGCCGTTGAAGGTGCAGCCATATTGGTTGGTAATATCAACCGTCACGATGCGCTCGCCGGGCGTTTCGATATAGTCCGGTGTGGGATCGTTCTCCGTGCCGGGCACGAAAGCGCTCGCCGGCGACCAGGCAAAGCTCAGTACGTCGCCGGGGTCGTTATTGACTGCTGACAGATCGAGCGATTCGCCGAGGCAGACGGCAACCACCGGAGGCAGGCTTACATCTACCGGGCCGCCCGTCACCTGCACTTGCCGGCTGTCGCTGCAACCGAATGCGTCGGTGGCGGTGACCGTATAAGCAGCCGGGCCGGACACAGGAACCGTCAGCGTATTGACGGTCGAGCGCACCGTACCCATGGCGTCCACCCATTCAAAATCCGCGGGCACTTCAGCAGTAGCCGTAAGGACGGCTTCCGGATCGCAGGTCAGGCCGCCGCCGTCCACCATCAGGTCGAGAGAAGGCGGAACCGCCACCGTCAACTGAAGCACTTCGTAAAAGCAGGTATCGGCGCCTACCGCGCCTGCTGTGAGCGTATAAGTCGTAGTTTGTACCGGGCTGAACACCGGGTTGTTCGATGTGGGATCGTCAATGCCGCCTTCCGGCGACCAGCGGTAGAGGTAATCCGCGCTTAACGGCGAAGGAAGCTGCACAGTGCTGTCAGAGCAGCGGATGAGAGAAGATGGCACATCCTCAAAGTCGAGCGGATCCACCAAGCGAATAGAAACCGGTTTGGTCATGCTATTGCTGCAATTATCGGCCGCTGTCACCGTGAAAGTTACATTGAGGTCTGCATCGGCATACAGCGTGATCTCCGGGTTTTGCTGGTTGGAGGTTTGGCCGTTGCCGAAGTCCCAACTCCAAGCGGTTATAGGGCTTACGGTGCTGATGGACCTGTCAAAAAAGCGCACCACAACGCTGTCGGGAGAGCAGGATTCGTACTCCAATTCAAACTCTGCGCTGAGAGACTTCATCAGCACCATCACCTCGCGGCTTACAGAGTCCCGGCAGAGTTGGCCGGCAGGGACCTTTAGCGTCACCAAATAGGTGCCCACATCGGAGTAGGTGTAAGAAGGATTTACATCGGTTGAGCCGGCCCCGGGATTGAGCGGGTCGCCGAAATCCCATTCAAACAGAGTGGCGCCGGTACTGGTGTTATTGAAGTTGATGGTAAGCCCGTCGCAATCGGCCATGGCCTCAAAATCCAGTTCGGGCAGTGGGCTGCTGCTCACGGTCACCGTTTTCACGATCTCGCACACGTTACCCGGCGCGGTGATGGTCACTGTATATACGGCAGGGCCCTGCGCGATAATCCTTGGGTTTACGGCAGTAGGAGGATCGAGTAGCGTTGAAGCGGGCGACCAGAGGTAAGCAAATCCGATATCGGGGTCCGTATTCGGGTTTAAGCCCAGGGTATCCCCGTCACAGGCGCTCAGGTTCGGAAGGATCAGCCCGCCGGGATTATCCAAGCCTGTGGTAAAGGTCTTTTCAATACTCTCCGTACATGCATTGGAACTTGTCACTGACAATCGCACCGTGCCGGAAACGCCGAGCGGCAGGTTGAAAACAGGGTTTTCGAGGGTGGAGGTAAGGGTGATTCCGTTATAGGTTACCGTCCACAGCCTTTGCACGATCTGAACAGCGCTGTCGGCAGACAGGTCCTGCAGTTGGAGTATGGCGAAGGTATCGCAATCGAATACGCTCAGGCGAAAGTCGGCCTGCAGGGAACTGCTGGTGAGATAGATGCTTTGGCAGAATGTGTCAACGCAAGTGCTCAGCGGTTCAACCACCAAGGCCACGAGGTAGTTTCCAGTGTCGGGAAAAGTATGCACCGGGCTGGCCAAGGTAGAGGAAGGGGTGGGGGAGGGAAAGTCGAAATACCAGATAAATTCATCCGCATTGGTACTGGTATTGGTAAATTCTACCGTCAGGTTATCGCATTGAATGGTAGGCGCCTCAAAGTGTGCCAACACCTCGCTGCACAGCCCGACGTTGTACTGGAAATCTCTTCGGGTGGTGGTCAATAATGCTCCGGTGCTCCGGTCGTATTCTTCCGCACATACGCCTACTACGAACTGCCCCTGTAAGGTAGGCGTACCGGTCAGGAGTCCTGTGACAGGGTCGATGCTCAAAGAATCTGACACGATGGTATCGGAGGTGGTACACCCGGAGAGGATCAAAGTAGTATCGCCGTTATTGCCCAGCATGTTGAACAGGCTGTATGTAGGTGTTATCCATTCAACTGTATCAAAAGGCGGCGGGTTTTGTGGCGGAATGGGTCTCGGCATGGTCAAGGAACCGCCTGATAATGGTTCGCATAAGCGGTACACAATGGAGTCTCGCACGCTGGTAACTTCAAAGGCGTCCACGGCCGAATGGTCGTAAAAGATGGGATTGTTGACGCAGATGAAAACCGGCGGCCATGAGCGAAACTGGGGGCTGCTGTTCTGGCGTTGCATAGCTGCCTGGGTCAGCACGATGTCATACACTGCTCCGGTCTCCAAAGGCGCTTCGATATTGGTGATGGTACCGTTCCGGCAACAACGCACATAGGAAAAGCGATACCCTCCACCGACCGGATTAGCGGCAAGCGTTACCGTACCCCGGTATTGGGTACGGGCCACGCACACAAAGTCCGGTACGGTGAGGCAATCGTCAAAAAGGATGGCATCCAAAGTATCGGCGCCCAGGAAAGGCATGGAAATATTCTGGATCCATGTACCCGCGAGGTTATACACACCTACAAAAGCGGTATTGTCGAAGGGTTCGTTCAACGGATTGCTGCAATCCCGGTACACATCCAATATTACTTCATAGGTGTTGCCTGAAATCCATCGATAGCCGATCTGGCCGCCTACGATGTGGGTGGCAAATACGCCGGGCAGGAAGGTGGCACCGAGCAGAAGGGTTAGCCCTGTGTGCAGCAGGAAAGAATGGAAGCGGTTCACGATACTTGTTTTTTGAGCGATCATGGAATTGCTGATCTTTATTAGTTATTGTTTTCTCCTATTTTCACATCGACGATCTCTACCCGGCGCGCAATGGAAGCCTGGGTGCTGAAGATGGAGCCTTTGAGGTCGTCGAAGCGGTCGCTGGCCTTGAGCGGGTCGGGTGTTTGCTCGCCGAATCCGATATTGCCGATCTTGAATTTTCCGTTGCGAATGAACTCCATTAACGCGCCTCCTTCGTAGCGGTAGAAATAATTGCGCACACAGTATGCGCGTCTGCGGCTCAGGATGAGGTTGTAATTTGTTGCGCCGCGCGGGCTGGCATATCCCCTCAATTCGATGCTGATGGAGTTGCCTTCGCGCAGGAATTCCAGCAATTTGGCTGAAAACGCCTGGAGATCGCGGTAGCCGCCTTTTACCTCCCGCTCGAAGAAGTTGTCGTAGATTTCCGAGAGGAAATCAATTTCGTCCTCCGTCAGGGGTTTGCCGATATCGGACTCTTTCTTGAACAGCAGGGTGAGCATTTCCCTGGTCACCGTATCTCCTTTAATGAAAGTATCGGTGAATTCCTGCTTGCGGGCGTAGTATTGGTTAAAGGTTTGCCCGTAGTCCGAAGTGGTAGTGCTGTTGGTACTGCGGGGATCGGGCCGGTCGTTATCGAAATACAGGGCGAGCGGCAGGAATTCCGGCAGTCCTTTCTGGCGCAGATACACTTCGATGGGGTCCAGGCGCCGGTTGGGATCGTCGGGAATGGTCAGGGTATCCACGGCGCGTTGGTATCCGGGCCTCTCGGCAATGAGTTGGTAGCGGCGCCCGGGCAGCACGGGGAAGGTAAACTCGTTCCCGCCGGGATTTTCCTTTGTCGTGGACCTCGGCAGGGGATCGTCTAAAGGACGCAGTTCGATGCGTACTCCCGCAAGCGGGTTGCGCGTCTGGGCATCGAAAGTTTTTACGGGAAGCACCTGGTCGAAAAGCAGCTCTCTCTTGATGGTACCGGAAGCTGCCGTGGCCGGATCGCGCAGGTCTATCCGCTCCTGCGTGGGATAATAATTGGGATTATCGCCCTTTACCACGTAGAGCTTACCGGTTTCAAGCGGGAAGTTGAAGTCATTGCCCTGTTTGTTGGTCTGGGTGCTTATCAAGGTCTCTTTGCCATCGGGGCCAACTTCGTAAAGCTGTAAAGTAGAGCCGTTGACAGGCGCCCGGTCGGCACGGCGAAGCGTGACTACCTCGAGGTTTACCTGCGCCGGCGTCAGGTATATGTTGCGTTCAATAAGCCGTTTGTCTTTCAATGCAGGGTCGGTCATATCCAGGGTTTCCGTACCCGGAAAATAGCCGGGGTGCGTGGCATTGAGGAAATACTTTTTGTCCTTTTCCACCGCAAAACGGGTTTCGTTGCCCTCCGGGTTGGTGTTGCTGGTGATGAAACTCCGCGTGCCGTCGGATTTTACCTCAAATAATTCAACCTGTACGGCAGGAAGGGGTTTGTTGTCGGGCCGGCTGAAAGTTTTAACTACCAACTCCTTTATAGGCGGCAAGTACAACCTCACCTCTACCGGGCCGGTGTTATCCCTCAGGTCGATCGGCTCAACCACGGTGCCGTACCCCGGCCTTGCCCCCTGGACTTCGTATAAATGGCCGGGTTCGAGAACAAACTGGTAGTCATTGTCCGTGGCTTTCAGGCCGGCGGCCACTTCTTCCCGGCTGCCGTCGAGATTGATCCGGAATACGGTAACCCTCACGCTATCCAAGGGGTTGCGCGTCAGGGAGTCGAAGGTAAGCACATCCACCACGGCAGTGTTTTGGCGGAATATCAGATCCCTGCGGATGTTTTTTCCTGGAGCGGGGAGATTTTCCGGCTTCGACAAGTCCAGGGTTTCCATGGCCGGGAAGTACAACTCGCGCGTACCCCTGATCACGTAGTTAATACCCGGATTCACCTGGAACTGGAAATTATTGGAGGTGTTTTTGGTATCTGTTGCCGCCATGCGCTCTCTTCCCTCTGGGCTGACTTCCAGCAGCGTGACGGTAGCTTCTTTCAGCGCGCGGCGGTCTTCGCGCAGGGTAAACACATCCAGGAGGAGCGGCGGCGTTGCGGGCTTTTCGAGAAAGAGTTTGACCTCGGCGCTATTGGTATTGGCAAAAGCGGGATCGTTCAGATCAATGGTCTTGGAGTCGGGCAGGTATTGCGGATGAGTTCCCTTTACGAGGTAGCGCTTGCCGCGGGTGGCTTCAAACTTGAAATCATTGCCCGAAGGGTTCGCCATGGTACTCACCAAGGTTTGAGTACCGTCGGGGGCAACCTCGTAAATTTCTACCGAAACTCCGGGCAGGGGGGAGCCGTCGGGTTTGGAAAATGCCAGTATGTCGAGCTGGAAGTCCCCGGGAACTGTGGTCTGGCGGAAGATAAGTTCCTTGCTTATGGCGTTGCCGGGGGGAATGTTCTCAGGTTTGGTGAGGTCCAGCGTTTCCATTGCGGGCAGATACAGATCGCGGGTACCCCGGAGCACGTAATTTCTTCCCCGCTTCACCTGAAACTGGAAGTCATTGGCGTCTTTGTTGGTTTGTGAAGCTACGGGAATTTCCCTTCCGTCCGGGGTTACCTCCAAGAGGGTAACGGTAGCTTCGGCAAGCGGGCTGCGGTCAATGCGCAGGGTGGTCACGTTCAGGGTAAGGGGCTCTTCCGAAGGTTTGTCTAAAAAGAGTTTTATCTCGGTGCTGTCTGCATCTGCATAAGCGGGATCGTTCAGGTCAATCGTCTTTGAGTCCGGGATGGTATATTCCGGATGGGTTCCTTTCAGCATATAGCGCTTGCCGCGGGTAGCGAGGAACTTGAATTTATTGGCCGAGGGATTCACCTCGGTTCTTATCGATTTTTGGGTGCCGTCCGGAGCCAATTCAATAAGTTCAACGCTGGCTTCTGAAAGTGGGGAGCCGTCGAGCTTGGCGAATGTCAGCACATTGAGGTGAAAGGGTTTGGCTATTTCCACCTCCCAGATGTCGTAGCAACACACCTCGGTTTTTTTATCCAACAGCGCAGCGCCGGGGCGGTTGGAGGAAAACAGGGCTTTGCTGCCGTCATCGGTCAGGAAGAAATAGACGTCGTGAAAGCTGCTGTTGTAGGATAGGCCCAGGTTTTCGGGAGCATCCCAGCCGCCGCCGCGCTTGAAGGAGCGGAATATATCGTAGCCACCCAAGCCCGGATGGCCGTCGGAGCTGAAGTAAAGCGTTTGCGCGGGCGCGTGGAAAAACGGAGTTACATCGTCTTCGGGGGTGTTGAGCGCCGTGAGGTTCACCGCAGTGCTGCAGTTGCCGTCGGTCTGCAGGGTAGTGAACCACAGGTCTAACTTGCCTCTTCCGCCGGGCCGGTTGGAAACGAAATACAGGGTTTCTTCCCCGGTTTCCGTGTCAAAGCCCAGCGCAGGCTGTGTATTGGTGTAGCCCGCTGCGTTGATGCTCAGTTTTTGCGCCGGTCCCCAACCTATCGGTATGCGGTTTCGGAAGTACAGGTCGCAACGCACGTCTACCGGGCCGATGTACTCGCATATCGTGTAATAAATGCGGGAGAAATCCTTGTTAAATGCAGTGTGGGCTACGTGCTTGCCGGGTTCGTTGAAGTATTCCGGCAGGGGTTGGCCCTGGCCTTCGTCCACCGAAGCCAGTATCTTATTGAAGGGCCTGGGCGGGTTGTGGGTGTCCTTTCGATAGACGAAGCTGAAGCTTGTATAATATAAGGTGTCGTTGTGCAAGACGGCGCCGAAGTCAGAGTAAGGCGTATTGATCTTGTCTCCCAGGTTATGGACGTCGAGATTTTCAGGATTCTCCATTACTTGCTTGGCAAAGATCACATCGCGGATGCCCTTGTCGGCTTTTGCCAGGTCGGCGGGATCAGCGCCCGGCTGTTCGTCAATGAAGCGCTGGAAGAATACCTGTGCGCGATCGTATTCTCCAATGGCCTGGTACGCCTCTGCCATGCGCAGGGCAGTGAGCGGAAAGGCGGCGCGTTGGGGGCTGTTCAGTACGCGGTTGTACGCATTCAGCGCGTAGGGGAAAGCGTTGAATTGAAATGCGGACTCGGCATATTTGTACCAGAGGTCAGCACTTGTCGTATCAGATTTGAGCGCTATCTCATAGTATTTGAACGCCGGGTAGAAATCCCTGCGGGCAAATGCGCTGTCAGCTTGCTCTATCCACCTTGCCCATGATTGGGCGGAGGCGCCGGCAGCCAGGAACAGGAAGAGACCTGAAATGAAAAGTATTCTTTTGTTCATAAAGTCGGTTCTTTGATTCGGTTTTCAGAATGGAAAATCCTGCCGGGGGAGATTCCGGCATCGGGCGGGCTTAAATGAGCGGGCACACCTTGAACGTCAACACCGGTACTTTGACGATGATGTACCGCAAGGAGAACTCCGGTCCGCCCTGGCGGTTGGTGGCTACGTTGAAGGGCGAAATGTTGATATCGTAGGTGAATCCTGCCTGCCATTGTTTGTAGTGCAATTCGATGCCTGGGATGATGGCGTCGCTCAATTCGTGGAATCGGTACCCCACCCCGAGTTGCATGGCGAATTCTTTGTTCCGGTCGGTATTGAAATGGGCTTTGCCGCCAAGCATGCCTACAAATTCGCGGTAAGGCCCCTGGAACTGCGCGCTGAGGCCGCCCACCAGGTCGAAATCCTTGTTGAGCATGAGCACCCCAATGGCGTAGGGGCTGAGACGCATGAGCAAAGCGGATTTCTTATCTTTAATGAAGCTCTGGTCCGGCCGGCTGAAGTGATAAAGGCCGGCGCCGAAGTCAATCCGGGAGCGATTGGCCTGTTCTTCCACCACATCGAATGCAGTCGGGTTTTGGATGCGTATGTTCAGGCCGGTGCCGAAGTCGGCATAAATGCGGGTGAAGTTGGGGAAATTCTCTCCATTGCCGAAAGTGGCATCAAACTGCCCCCGCGGCTCGTTGTACTGGTTGTCGAAGGTGAGGTCCTGTATTTTGAAGCCGCGCTGATTGAAGGAAGCTAAAGCGCCTATGGTGGCAAAGGTAGATTGGCTCAGTTTATGGGTATATGACCCGTTCAGCCCCAGCGTCGCCAGGTGCAGGCGCGAAAGCCCCGCCTGGTCGTAGTTGAAATTAAATCCGCCGGCGAAAAAGCCGTTGCGGTCGCCGCGCACCGGGAACTTGTGATCTATGGCGCCAGTGAAGGTCATGTATTCCACAGGAACGGAACTCCACTGGTTGCGGTAGTTGGCGGAAAAACGGGTATTGCCTCTGAAAACGCCGGTCAGGGCCGGGTTAATGTTGAAAGGCGCATTCCAGTATTGGGAATAGTGAATGTCCTGAGCAAACAGGACGGTTGCAGCCAGCAGGGCGGCTGCAGTCAAAAGGGTGGATTTGTGTGTCACAAGTGATTGTATTTGTTTTCTCATAATCTTTTTTCGCTTGTAAAGTTATGAACTGTTGCTAAAACTCAAGCAAACATAATGTTTTCTTTTGAAAATAAGCCCGGGAATAAAAAAAACAAAGCTGTGCTGCACGCATACGGTCGCATCCGGGCCATCATAATTCATGAGACAAGACCTGAGATAGTCCTAATTTTTCAGACGGGAGGAATAAAGATGCAAAAGTACGTGGTTTTAGACTTAAAGTCCAGTGTTGAAGTCACTTTTCTATCCCAATGGATCAATTTTTCTTCAATATGGGCATGAAAGATTCCCAATGGCGCGTTAATTCCCAATTGTTGTTCGCAGTTTGCCGGCGCATCCGGAACAGTCTGCGGAGTGCCAGATGGCCTCTGTTTTCAATCAACCGGCATTTTTTTTTATTTTTTTTTATTCTCACGCATACAATTGAAAAAAAAGCATATATTTGCAGCGTTCCTATGTTTTGAAAACGAGCGAAAGCTCAGTCCAAGTTTGCAGCATCTCGTTTGGCCCCCTTCAAGGGCGGGTCGGGTATCTCATTACCTCCTGTTTTGGAAGGAATTTCAATCAGAACCGACTTCAAAAACGAGATAGCGTGAAAAAGACAGTTTTACTCATCCTTTCCATGGTAGTGTGTGGTCTAATGACCGCGCAGCCGCGGATTTTCGTCCGGCAGGGCGCCAACGGGAATGGAAGTTCCTGGGAAAGCGCCTTTGGCAATTTACAGGATGCCCTGCAGGCAGCCCACCACATGGGCGGCGCTCATATCTGGGTAGCAGCCGGTAAGTATGTGCCTACCTTCAGCGGAGATCGCGACGCGTCTTTCCATATTACTGAAGGCGTCGTATTGCTGGGCGGTTTTGCCGGCTACGAATCTTTTGCCGAACAGCGCGACTGGCGCAACAACCTCACGGTGCTCAGCGGCGAGATCGGTTCTCCTTCCTTAGACGACAATTCCTACACCATAGTACTTACGCACAATGTAAGCTCTGCAACGGTTGTGGACGGATTCGTCATTACCGCCGGCGCTGCCAACGGCACGGGGCGCAAAGGTAACGCCAAGCGCAGTGGCGCGGGCTGGTTCAATGATGGTTCCGGCGGTTACTCCAACCCTACTGTCCGCAATTGCTTATTCGTCAATAATTACGGCCGCGACGGCGCCGCCATGTACAACCTCGCCGCCAATGGCGTAGCGAGCCCCCGCATCGATAACTGCCAATTTGTGAATAACCACGCCGACCTTGACGGCGGTGCATTGTTCAACAACGGCAGCTTCGGCATCAGCTCTCCGGTCATTACCAATTGCCTCTTTGAAGAAAATGAAGCCTCCTACGGCGCCGGTATCATCAATCTCGCCGAACACGGCGAATCGCGCCCCTCTATCGCCAGGAGCATCTTCACCCGCAACCTCTCCTACATCCGCGGCAGCAGCGTGTACAACAACCGCGAGTACGAAGGTGTCTGCGAGGCAGATATCGACTTCTCTTCCTGCACCTTCAACGACAATAAGGACAAAGTTGGAAACACCGTAAGCAGCACGGTGAATAACGAGGGCGCGGCTCGCCGCATCTCTTCCGAGATCGTGTTTAAAGCTGGGTTCTGATTTTGATAATAGTTCTTAACTCTTTTAGCTTTAGCGAAGGGGTGGCTTCCAAAGTCACCCCTTCGCTATTTATTGCATTCTATTCTCCGGCTTCGTCATAGGACTTGCGGCGGTTGCGCCACCAAATATAACCCAGCGCGCCTACCAGGAGGTATGGAGTGGCCAGCATATAAAGGATGCCTGCATTCAACCCGCGCCCTTCCGTTCCGCCGTTTTCCAGGTTGCTCTCCGCCGACATGCGGCACATCGGGCATTGCGCTTGCACCGGCCCTGTGACGGAAAAGGACATTGCGACCGCCAACGCGGCAATGGAAAGGAGTTTCTTTATTCTGTGAGTCATTGGATAAGATATTTTCAAGTTCTCAAACTCGATTTACGGAAAGGATAAGACGCCACAGCCGGGCAGGCTTTTTACCTCAATCGGGATAAATCTCAAAGCCCGCTATGCCGCATAAAACGGCCTCAGCATCCAGTAACACACGGGCCCCGTCACTGCCACATACAGCCAGAGCGGATATACCCAGCGGGCCATCCGCTTGTGTCGCTCATACTGCCCCGTGTAAGCCCGGATAAAGGTAAATAAAATCAGCGGCAAGCTCAGAGCGGCCAGTACTATATGGCTTAACAACAGTATCAAATACACGGTTCTGGATGCGCCGACGGCAGCGAGCTCCACTTCGTCCAACCGGCCGTTGCCGTCCACGTCGCCGTACAGGGTTTCCGGGGTGGTGAAATGATATGCCACATACGATAGCAGAAAGAGCACCGATAAGCCCAGTGCAACATAAATGGCCCGGCGGTGCGCGGTCACGTTTTTCTGCCTGATAAAGTAGAATGCGGCAAGAAGTACCAATGCGCAGAGCGCATTAACCCCGGCGTGAAAGGGCGGCAAAAAGGAAAAATCCCAGCCTTCCGGAAGCGGGATTTTGACGCGGCGCATCAGGCCTACTAAAGCCAATACGACTGCGGTAATGATCCATGCGGCCACATTGAGTTGCCGGGCTAATTTAAGGTTAGGCTGTTCCATCACTTTTCAATTTCTCTTTTCACTACGGGTTTTGGCGTGCGCTTGCCGGGAATGACAATGGTGAGGTGCTCCACCAAGCGCTTCACTTCTGCCGGACTGCCCAGGTCATACACGCGCCGTATAGTATGGGAAGTATCGGCAAGAGCCACATACCGGCCTCTCCCTTCCGGGAAGGGGAGCGATTCCAGGAGAGATGCGCTTTCCGGATTACCGCCGGGGAAAAATAAAAACATGCCGGGATAGGCTTCTTCCTGCTTCCGGTAGGCTTCGCCGATCTGCCGGGTAGCTTCCGCATCATTGCCGAAGAGGGCAAATACCACGGCCCGGCTCTCCGCGAATTGATCGCTCAGACCCCGGATGGCCTCGATAGCCGTTTGATCGCCCACCGCTATTGCGCCCAATACCAGTACTTTTCCCCGCAAGCTTTCCATGCTGATGAGCGAATCCCTGATGTCTGTAGCCGATATCTGCGGCACTTGCCCCATTTGGCCCAGATCGTCCAATAGCGCTTTTCGATAATTATATCCTTCGCGCAGGTAATACCAGGAGCCTAAGGGCAGCCCCACCAAGAACAGCAGCAGAGCCAAAGTCTGCAAAATTTTCTTCCGGTTCAAGCCAGATCGATTTTCCAATGCGGTACGAGATTTTCTGGAATGAACAAGTAAAAAGCAACAAGGTTGTACCATTGTACCGGCCACTTCAGTCGCCGAAGACGTACCGGCGACTTTCAGTCGCCGATGACTGCAGCGACTAAAGTCTCAGATAGTACCTTACACAGCGATCAAAAAATTACCTTTGCCTCGTACATCATTGCTGCCGCCATGCGCCAATACCTCGATTTACTTCAGCACATCCTCGACCACGGCGACTCCAAGTCCGACCGCACCGGTACCGGCACCCTCAGCGTGTTCGGCTACCAAATGCGCTTCGACCTGGCAGAGGGATTTCCCCTGCTTACCACCAAGAAGCTCAATCTCAAAGCCATCATTCACGAGTTGCTTTGGTTCCTGGCCGGCGATACCAACATCCGCTACTTAGTACAAAACGGCGTAAATATCTGGAACGAATGGCCCTTCCAGCACTGGCTGGAGGAGAACGGGCTGGTTGCTCAGTATCCCAAGTACAGCGAAGCCTGGCGGGAAAAGATGAAGGAGTTTGTACATAATATCAAGGAGAACGAGGCCTTTGCCGGCCGCTGGGGCGATCTTGGGCCGGTGTACGGCAGGCAGTGGCGCGACTTCGAGGGCGTTGATCAGATCGCGGAACTGTTGCGCGGCATTCGCAACAATCCCGACTCCCGGCGGCTCATCGTTTCCGCCTGGAACCCGAAAGATATCCCGGTGATGGTGAAATCGGGGCTGCCGCCCTGCCATGCGCTGTTCCAGTTTTACGTGTCCGGCGGGCGGCTGTCGTGCCAGTTGTACCAACGCTCCGCAGACGTTTTCCTCGGCGTGCCCTTCAACATCGCTTCCTATGCACTGCTTACCCTCATGATCGCCCAGGTGTGCGATTTGAAGCCCGGCTACTTTGTACACACCTTCGGCGACGTACACCTATATAATAATCATATCGAACAGGCCCGCCTTCAACTCAGCCGCACGCCGCGCCCCTTGCCCGTCATAACCCTGAACCCGGAGCTGAAAGACATTTTCTCTTTTCGGTATGAAGATTTTATCCTCAGCGGCTACGACCCGCATCCGCATATCAAAGCGGAGGTGGCTGTATAGCCGTACCGGTACCGGCGACTTCAGTCGCCGGACTGCTAATAGCCTCCAGCCTTCCAAATACCAATATTGTTTAGA
>CAZNYK010000044.1:2317-28472 GCA_964577215.1 uncultured Saprospiraceae bacterium | reverse complement strand
GTGAATCTTTAGCCAAATAAAAAACCATGACAGCCACAACGCAGGTTTCTGCCAAAATACTCCTCAAGGCATTTCGCCTGATGGCCACAGCCAAATGGATGGCGCAGGTGTATGAAGAAAACTTCAAGTTTGCCTCCAGGTACGTACACGCTACCGCGCGCGGCCACGAAGCCATACAACTCGCCGCCGCTCTGCAATTGCAGCCGCAGGACTACGCCTATCCCTACTACCGCGATGATGCCATGTTGCTCGGCATCGGCATGCGGCCCTACCAGTTGATGCTCCAGCTCATGGCCAAACGAGACGACCCGTTTTCAGGGGGGCGCACCTATTATTCACATCCCAGCCTCAGGGATGCGGATAAACCCAAGATCCCGCACCAGTCTTCCGCCACCGGCATGCAGGCCATTCCCGCAACGGGCGCGGCCATGGGGTTGTGGTACAAAGCCTCTCACAATATGGCTGACTGGGACAACGGCAACGGCCCGATCGTGCTCTGTTCCTTAGGCGATGCCAGCGTGACGGAAGGCGAAGTGGCTGAAGCCTTCCAGATGGCAGCTCTCAAGCGCTTGCCCATTCTTTACTTGGTGCAGGATAACGGATGGGATATATCGGCCAATGCCGCCGAAACCCGCGCCCAGGATGCCGCCGAATACGTACGCGGCTTTCACGGGATAGAAGCCCGGAGCATTGACGGCAGCGATTTTGCTGCCTGCTATGCCGTGTTAAAGGAAGTCATTCATACCATTCGCACCGAACGCCGGCCTTTTCTCGTGCACGCCTCCGTACCCTTGCTCAACCACCATACCTCCGGCGTGCGCAAGGAGTGGTATCGCGATGACCTGGAAAGGCACCAACTCCGCGACCCCTATCCCGTGCTGCGCCACATGCTCCTCGAAGAGGGTTTCAGCGAAGCCGACCTGGAGTCTATCGAACGCGAAGCCGAACAAACCGTGCGCGCTGATTTTGAGGCTGCCCGCCGGGCTGAAGACCCCCGCCCGGAAGACCTCTACACCCACGACTTTGCACCCACCCCGGTAACAGAAGAAAGCGGCGAACGCGAACCCGCCGGCCGCGAACACAAAGTGATGGTGGACTGCGCGCTTTTCGCTCTGGAAGAGCTGCTTGCCAAACACCCCGAATGCCTGGTGTACGGCCAGGACGTGGGCGGCAGGCTCGGCGGCGTGTTCCGGGAGTGCGCTACGCTGGCGCAGAAATTCGGGGATCATCGCGTGTTCAACATGCCTATTATGGAGGCATTTATCGTAGGCAGCACGGCAGGTATGTCGGCTGTGGGACTCAGGCCTATCGTAGAAGTTCAATTTGCCGATTACATCTGGCCGGGGTTGAACCAGCTATTCACTGAGTTGAGCCGCAGCTGCTACCTGTCCAATGGCAAATGGCCGGTCAGCAGCATCCTGCGCGTACCCATCGGCGCCTATGGCAGCGGAGGGCCTTATCACTCTTCCAGCGTGGAATCAGTGGTGACTAACATACGCGGCGTCAAAATAGCTTATCCGAGCACCGGCGCCGACCTGAAAGGCCTTATTAAAGCCGCCTGGTACGATCCCAATCCGGTAGTGATCTTTGAACATAAAGGATTGTACTGGAGCAAAGTGCCCGGCACGGAAGCCGCCCGCACCATAGAGCCGTCGGAAGACTATATTGTGCCTTTCGGCAAGGCGCGCATTGCCCTGGATGCCGATGCTGAACGCGTGGATAACGGCGAAGCGCTGCTGGCGGTGTCTTACGGAATGGGGGTTCACTGGGCATTGAATGCAGCCGCTCAACTCCCGGGACGCATTACTGTCCTGGATTTGCGCAGCCTGCATCCTCTGGATACCGAAGCCGTCTTCAGGGAGTCCCGGCGCCATGGACGTATTCTCCTCATTACGGAAGAGCCGGTGAACAACACTTTCGCCCAAAGCGTAGCCGCCCGCATCCAGGAGCACTGCTTCGAATATTTGGACGCGCCGGTGCGTACCATAGGCTCGGAGAATCTTCCTGCCGTGCCACTCAACGAAACGCTGGAGAAAACGATGATCCTTTCATCAGAAAAAGTGTCGAAGGCAATGGAAGCGCTGTTGGCATATTGAATAGTCCGACTTCGCTCAGCAACTGCCCACTCCACGCCGCAGGCGTGGCTACTGCCTACTGCCTCACCCCTCTCCACTTGCCGCCTCCCCGGCAAGCTGGGTTTTGTTGATCTTTTCTATTTCCTTGTCGATATAGAACAAACTCATCGGTCCATCGCCGATAAGCCTTACCCGGTCGAGAATATTGCGCATAAGCGCTTCCTCTTCGCGCTGTTCAGTCACGTACCACTGCAGGAAGTTGAGCGTGGTGTGGTCGTTATCCTGGTAGCTGACGGATATGAGGTTGTGGATGGCGGCCGTCACCTTCTGCTCGTGGGCATATACCTGTTCGAGCAGGGAGCGAATGGATTCGAACTCGTGCGGTGGTTGCGAAATGGCCGGCGTGAGCGCGTGGCCATCCACCTCGCTGATATAGTGAAAAATGCGGAGCATGTGCGCTCTTTCTTCCTCGGATTGCCGGTGCATGAATGCTGCGCATCCCTGGAGCCCTTGTTTGTCGCACCAGGAAGCCATGGACAGATACAGAAACGAAGCGTAGCCCTCAAGTGCAATCTGTTGATTGAGAGCGTCTTCCATTGTTTTGGAGATCATAATTTTTCAACTTTGTTTACGGGTTAATAACAAGCCTCGGTGCTTATTGTTGCGGTGACAGGGGCCCGGCAATAAAAGCTCGCCTCGGGCGCGAAGACAAAAAAACAAGGGATGCGCATCGATTGTTCCGGTTTTCAATCCGGTTAAACAACTATGCACATCCCTTGAAATAGCAGGGCTGTCGCGCCTTTATTTTATTTCACCAAGACCATCGTACGGGTAGCGGAAAATCCTGCTGTCCTCAAGGTGTAACGATACACGCCCCTGTCAAGCGTCCCGCCTTCAAATTCCACCGTATTGCGCCCGGCCGGATAGTTGCCGCGCACAATGCGCAGCACCCGTCCAAGTTGATCGGTAATGATCAGATCGGCGTTCGCAGCTTCGGGAAGATCGAATGCGATCACTGTATTGCCGGTGAACGGGTTGGGAGCATTTTGGTAGAGGAAATACTCGCCTTTGCCGTTGTCCGGGTGATCGCTGTTCCTGGGTGACATGGTCGCTACTGCCTCCGGATCGGGAATGGCATGGCCGCCGGCCACTTCGTTCATTTCGCCCTCCGGTTCGGGCATGGCAACATCCGATTGTCCATTGGTGAACAATTCGCCGTCATCCTGCAGGTTATTGCTCACAGACGCACTGCCCGCAAAGGTGATATGCGGTAGTATGGCCGGATTGCCGACTGCTACCGCCACCGGCGAATTGACTAAGCTGATGGCTGTGGACTGGCCGGGTGAACCGGTGAGTTGTACCACTAAGTAGAAGAGTATCTGGTTTTCCGTGAGTGCAACTGCCGGGCCGGAGCGGCTGAAGGTTTTATTTCCGGCATTGTACTGCGGAGCAATGGCCGCGGGAAGCAATTGGGTAATATTGCCTACCGATTGATTTTGCACCGCAAATGTACCTGACACAGAAGTCAGCAGGTTGCAATGGCGTATCCTTACCGGTACCAGGATCGTAGTTCCGGCGGAACCGCTGTTCTCCCCAACGTCGAGAATGACAATATTGGAAGGAACGCTCACCACAATAGTCTTGCAATATTGGGTGGTGCCGCAGCCGTTGGTCACGGTCAGGCATACGTTGTATGTGCCGTCCTGTGCATAGGTATGCACGGGGTTGGTGGCGGTGGAGGTCGTTCCGTCGCCGAAATTCCACAAATACACGCCCGGTGAGGAGTTATTGGTGAAACTTACAGTAAGTACGTTGTTCGTGTGGCTGAATGCCGCTACGGGCGGAGAGTTGCCCGGCGGGATCAGTACGGTTTGCCATTTGGAACAGCCGAAAGCATCCGTCACCATGACCATATAGGCGCCCGGCGGCAGCCCGAAGAGATTGTAGGAGGAAGTGGAGAAACTGACGGTGCCATTCGAACTCGGCCCGAACCAATTGAGCAGGTAGGGCGCCTGTCCGCCGGAGATATTGATCTGCATCGAACTCTGGCTGGCACACCCGCCTACGTTGGGAATGATGGTCATGGTAAATACGCCCGCCTCGTTGTACACCTGTTGCGAACGCACCTCAAAACAGCCGGCAGAGTCATCCACGCGTACCGTGTAGTTGCCTGTTTGCAGGTTCGGGATCGTGAATGTGCTGTTGCTGGTCGTTGCGGAACCGCTGCCAAACAGGCCCGTCCAGGTTATGAGGTAAGGTGGAGCCGTTCCGTTGATGTTCACCGTAATGGAGCCGGGTTCGCCGCACACGTTGTTATTGGCCGTCAGGCTGATGTCGAGGTTATCCGGCACATTGATCAATACAACGGTGTAGTCCTCTACACAAAGATTGAAATCTCTTATGGTTACTGTGTAGGAGCCGCTGGGCAGGTCCACGATGTCAAAATCGGTGGAAGAAGTCGTAATAGTGCCGGATTGCGGTCCTGTCCAGGTGATCACAAACGGCCCTTGCCCCTGAAGGATGGTGATCCAGATGGAGCCGAGATTGCCGCATGTGCCGTTAATGGCCGAAACCTCGGCAATGAGCGCGCCGGTGTCGGAATTGTTGATCATCTCCACATCCATAGCATCACAGCCCTGGGCATCCGTTACACTGATCATGTATATCCCGGAAGGCAGGTTGAGAATGTCGTAGCTCATGGCAGCGGTGGAGGCGGAGCCTGAAACAGGCCCGGTCCAGGTGATAAGGTACGGACCCGTACCGCCGAGCATATTCACCCTGATAAAGCCCAGTTCGCCGCAAAAACCGTGATACGGGAAGGCATTGATGCCGAACGGAACGCCGGTATTGTTCAGGATGGCAGTGGTCGTTGCCGTGCAATCGTTGGCATCTGTCACCGTGAAGTTGTATGTCCCGCTGCCGAGGTTAGACAGAGTGAAGGTGGTGTTCGCTGTCGTGGTGCTGCCGGAAGCGGCCCCCGTCCATTCAATTGTATATGGGCCGACACCACCGATCAGGTTGACGATGATGGAACCTTGCAAGCCGCATGTGCCGTTCACGGCTACTGCTGCCGCACTCACCCCGGGCGTGGAACTGACCGTGATGGTTCCTGAGTCTGTACATCCGTTGTCGTCTGTTACCAATATGAAGTAGTCGCCGGGAGGAGCATCAGCTATAGTGAAGCTGTTGTCTAAAGTGGTAGTATTGCCGTTTGCGGCTCCCGTCCAGGAGATGGTGAAAGGCGCTTCGCCGGCAGTGATATTTACAGTAACCGACCCGTTTTGACCGCAGATGCCGTTGATCCTCGTCAGAGCTATGCTCAAGTCAGCCTCTGGAACATCGAGGATCGTCGTATCGGTTTCAGAACAACTTTCGGCATCGGTGACGCTGATCTGGTAAGTGCCCGCCGGCACTCCCTCAATTGAATACATGGCATTTGAGATGGTGGCGCTTCCCGACTCCGGCCCGCTCCAAATGATGGTATATGCCGGGTTGCCCCCGCTGATCTCTACCTGGATGGAACCGTCTTGCCCGCATATGCCGGTAATAGACGTAGCGTTGACTTCTAAATCCGCCTCAGCTACCGAAACGGATGCGGTAGCTGTTTGTACGCAGCCGTTGGCGTCGGTAACGGTGAAGGTATAGGTGCCTGCGTCAAGGTTAGAGATCGTGTAGGTAGTAGCAGGAGTGTTGACCGAGCCGGATGCGGGCCCGGTCCATTCGATCAGGTATGGCCCCGTGCCCCCGGTGATGAGCAAGGTGACCGACCCCAGCTCTCCGCAGATGCCGTTTACAGGGGTCGGTGTCACCGCAAGCATACTCGTGGCGTTATTCAATGTGGCTGTTTGCGTCACCGTGCAGTTTTCCGCAGTGGTGGCCGTAATAATATAGGTGCCGCTCGGAAGATCGGACAGCGTGTAGGTGTTGTTGTTCGTATTGGCAGAACCGTTCACCGGGCCGCTCCAGGTGATGGCAATAGGCGGCACGCCCCCAGTAAAAGAAATCATTATAGAGCCGGTTTGGACGCAGATGCCGGGAACAGGCGTTACCGTCATGCCGAATACCTGGCCGTTGTCTAAGATTACTGTCTGGGTAGCGTTGCAATCCGGCCCGGTACTTGCAGTGACTGTGTACGTGCCGGAGGGAAGGTTGGCAATTAGGTAATTGCTTCCGTTGGCTGTTGCACTGCCGGATACCGGCCCTGTCCAGGTGATGGAATAAGGAGGCGGAGTGCCGCCCATCACCAGTTGGATGGAGCCAGGCTGGCCGCAGATGCCGTCCTCTCCGGTAGCGGTCAGGGTAATGGCCGGGCCGTTGTTGACAGTTCTGGTTTGGGAGCGCGTGCAGCCGTTCGCATCCGTCACGGTCACTGTATAAGTACCGGAAGGCAGGTTGGGAATAGTATATGAGGTGTTGTTCGTATTGGCCGAACCGTTCACCGGTCCTGTCCATACTACGGCAAACGGTGCAGTTCCACCAGTAATGCTTACCTGTATCTGCCCGGGCTGGCCGCAGATGCCGGGCACTGCGGTCGTGGTGATTTGCAGATTATTGACGCTGTTGTTCAGCACCACAGTGCGGGTGCGCGTGCAGCCGTTTACGTCCGTCACTGTCACTGTATAAGTGCCGGAAGGCAGGTTGGGTATGTTGTAAGACAGGTTGCCCGTTGATGCAGAGCCGTTTACCGGACCGCTCCACACCACCGTATAAGGCGCGGTTCCTCCTGTTATGCCCACGTTAATTTCCCCGGGCTGGTCGCAAATGCCTGGCACGGCTACGGCGGTGATCTGGAGGTTGTTGGCGCTGTTGTCCAACGTCACAGTGCGCGTCTTGGTGCAGAGGTTGGGGTCTTTTACGGTTATGGTATATGTGCCGCTGGGCAAGTTACTCAGGGTGTAGTTGGCAGGAGCGTTGTTCACCATGCCGGATACCGGCCCCGACCAGGTGATCATATACGGCCCGGGCGACCCGGTAATTTGCACCGATATGGATCCCGGCTGCTCGCACACGCCCGGCTGCGGGGTGGCGGTAAAGTCAGGCACTGCCGTGTTGTTGGTGAGGGTTACCGTGCGTTGGAACATACATCCCTGGGCATCGGTTACCTTCACAGTGTACGTGCCGGACGGCAGGTTGGGGATGCTGTATCCATTGACCTGTATAGTAATGGATCCGGATACAGGCCCCATCCACATGAGATTATAGGGTGCTGTGCCGCCTGTGATGTTCACCCAGAGAGAGCCGTTGGCCCCGCACAGGCCGGGCACGGGCGAAACGTTAATGCTTACGTTATTGGCGCTGTTGTCGAGTACCACCGTCAGGGTGCGCGTACAACCGGTAGCGTCCGTCACGCTTACGGTATAAGTGCCGGAAGGCAGGTTGTTGATGTTGAAGAAGGAATTACCGGTCGTTGCGGAACCGCTTGACGGGCCGGTCCAGGTTATGGAGAACGGCGCCGTGCCCCCCGTCATACCGATGTGGATCGACCCGGGTTGATCGCACACATTGGGCACGGGAACAACCGTGATCTGGAGGTTGGTGCCGTTGTTGAGGGTGGCGGTGCGCGTTTTGGTACAATGATTGGCGTCCTTTACTGTAATGGTGTAAGTGCCGCTCGGAAGGTTGGCGATGGTGTAATTGGCGGGTACGTTGTTGACCATGCCGGATACCGGCCCCGTCCAGGTGACCATATACGGCCCCGGCGAACCGGTAATGCTTAACGCAATAGAGCCTGGCTGCCCGCATACGCCCGGCTGCGGGGTGGCAGTGAAGTCAGGTACGGCGGTGTTGTTTACAAGGATTACCACCTGTGTGAAGGTACATCCCTGTACATCGGTCACGGTTACGGTGTAGGAGCCGCTTGGCAGGTTGGGGATATTGTAACCGTTGACCGGCAGCGTGATCATGCCGGAAACCGGCCCGGTCCACATGAGCTGGTACGGAGGGGTGCCGCCGGTGATGTCCACCCATAAAGAGCCGTTGGCTCCGCACAGGCCCGCCACAGGCGTTACGTTAAGCCCCACCTGGCTGCCTGTATTGTTGATGACGGTAGTAGCGGAACCTGAGCAACCGTTGTTGCCCGTTACCGTTACGGTATAGGCGCCGCTGGGCAGGTTGCTGATCACATAAGCAGTGTTGGGCGTACTGGCAGAGCCGGATACCGGCCCGGTCCAAACGATCTGGAACGGCCCTACGCCCCCGCTGATGTGTACCCCGATACTGCCGGGCTGCCCGCAGATACCGTTCACCGGGGTGAGAGATACCGTGGGGTTGCCTCCTGTATTTTGCAATTGGACAGTGTGTGTACAGACGCACCCGTTTGCATCCGTTACGGTGATGACGTATGTGCCGGAAGGCAGGTTGTTGATGTTGAAAAAGAAGTTTTGGGTAGTAGCCGACCCGCTTACAGGACCGGTCCATGTAACGGTAAAACCAGGCGTTCCCGAAGAAATGCCCACATGGATGCTGCCGTTGGCGCCGCAGACTCCAGGTACGGGTACGGCCGTGCACACGACGTTGGTTGTTTGGATAAGCGTGGCTTGCTTGCTGTCTGTACAACCGTCGGAACTTGTCACCGTCACGGAGTAGTTCCCGGGCGGCAGGTTGGCAATGTTGAATGTGGTGTTGGGCGTGGAAGTTGAGCCGGAGGCCGGGCCGTTCCACGTAATGGTATAGGGCGGAAGCCCGCCGGAATAGCTCAGGCTAAGCGATCCGGGCTGACCGCAAGGCCCCGGAACAGGATTGACAACCAGGTTGAATCCGGTGCCGATCTGCACGGGAATGGTCAAAAAGCATCCCTCGGCATCGGTGATGGTAAAATTGTAGTTGCCGGGAGGCAGGTTGTAAATGGAGAATAAACTGACCGGTGAAAAATAACTGCCGGTAACCGGGCCTACCCATTGCACTAAGTAGCCGGGCTGCCCGTTGCTGATATTGAGCAGCACCTGGCCTGTTGCCCCGCCCGCACAATCGGCATTGGTGGGGGTGGCGGTGATATGAAGGCTGTTTGGCCCCTGGTTGATGGTTACCGTAGCAGAGGTGGTGCAGCCATTGGCGTCGGTCACTACTACGGTATAGGTGCCGGCATTGACGCAGTATATGTCGAAGTTGGTCTGGCTGGTCACTAAGGTGCCGCTCGAAGACCCTGACCAGGTAACAGTGTAAGGCGCCTGGCCTCCGTATATATCCACCCATATAGCTGCGCACAATTGACAACTGGCTTCTAACGGCATCAGTACTACGCTGAAATTGCCCGAGTCCGTATTGTTTATGGTAACCGTCTGAGTTGACTGGCAGCCGCCTGCCGCGGAAACGGTTATGGTATAAACCCCGCCCGGCAGGTTGGAAATGGTGTATTGAGAGGAGTTGCTTGTGGCGGAACCGGAAACAGGTCCGCTCCATGCGATCTGGTAGGGCGCCGACCCTCCGCTGATGGCAAGGCTGACCGATCCGGGTTGGTTGCAGGCTGCATGGTTAACGGTGGGCGTCACCTGCAAACCGGCGCCGGTAGTCACACTTACCATGCCGCTGCGTCCGCAGCCGGTTGCGTCGGTGACCTGCACGAGGTATGTTCCGCCGGGCAGGTGGGAAATGTTGTAATGAGAGGCTGCGGTGACGGCGCTGCCCGATACCGGCCCGCTCCAGGTAATGGTATATTGAGGATTGCCGTTGTTGATCTGTATGGCTATGGAACCTGTCGCAGAGCAGGCGCCGCCGCCGGCGGTAAAGGTAGCTGCCAATGGCCCGGCGGAGTTGTTGATGTGTAGTATTTGATAAGCGGTGCAACCTGTGGCGTCGATCGCCTGAACGGCATATACGCCGCTGCTCAGCCCGGTGATCGTGTAGGATGTATTGAATGTTGTGGCATTGCCCGGGGTTGGGCCTCCCCAGGAAATGTGGTAGGGCAGGGCGCCCCCCGTAAATTGCAAGGATATGCTGCCCGGTTGATTACAGGCGCCGCTCCGGGGTGCGGCAGCCATTTGCATGCCCGTTTGCGGTACCACTACCGTGCGGGAAAATGTGCAGTTATTGGCCGATCTGAGGGTAATAAGGTAGGTGCCGCCGGGCAAGTTGGGAATGGTGAACAGGCTGGTGTTGCTAGCCAATGTCCTGCTCACGGGGCCGCTCACGCTCACTGTGTATGGCGCCGGCCCGCCGACGGTTTGTATCGAAATCGAGCCGGGGGCATTGCAGGAAGCTGCGTTGGGTGTGCTGTTGAAACTGAAATTTCCGCTGGAATGGGATACCGTAAATGTTCTCACTACTATACAGCCGAGGGCATCGCGAACGACGGCAGTGTAATTGCCGGGAGGAAGGCCGTCAATGAGGTAAATCGAATTGTTGCCCGCATTATAAGTGCCGCTTACCGGGCCGGAGAGCTGGATCGTGAACGGCGCCACGCCATTTGAAATGGTAAAACGGGCGGCGCCGCCGTTCCCGCATATGGAAGGAGAAGAGTCCGTCAATACGCTCATGTTGGAGTTGGACGGTACTGTAACGGCTTGCGTTGCGGTACAACCTCCGGCATCGGTGATGTGCAACTGGTACAAGCCGGCTCCTAAGCCTGGAATTACTATAGTGCCGGAGTTGGAGTTGATGGCGCCGTTCAGGGGGCCGCTGTATTGGACGGTGTATCCCGCCGTTCCCCCCGTGGTGACAACAGTAATGGCGCCGTTGGACTGCCCGCAGGTTGCCGGTGAAGGAGACGTGTTCGCAATAGCCAGCGCGCAATTGAACCCGCAATCCACCAGGAGCGTATAGGTGCTCACGGCTCCGTTGTTGCCGTCCACTACCGCGTAATATGTACCGGGGGTCAAAAAAGCGGAAATGTACTCATCGGCAGTGCCTTGGTTTTCACTGGAGAAACTGCAGGTGTCCCGGTCGCAGGAGCGCAGGAGGAACAGGTCCAGGTTTGCCTGCAGGTTGGTCAGACTCACATTGACCCAGCCCGGCTGGGTAATGGTGAAGGCGTGAACGACTTCCGGCCCGCTGTTCCCTCCATTAATGTTTCCGCTGCAGCCGTAAAGGGCCGCGTTGTCATCGCCGTTGAGATTGGTATGGCTGAACGGGGTACCGCAATTGACGGGAATGGCATTGCTGCAATCTAAGTAGCCGCACGCCACTTCAAGGCGGTATTGCCCCTGGGCGTTGGGCGTTTTTCCGTCCACCACTATATAATACACGCCGAGGGGTGCATCTTGCAATACAAGCCCTTCATAATTGCTCTGGGAGTTATCGGATGTGGCCGAGCGCAGGCAGGTCACCTGGTTGCAGTTGTCGGCAAGGAGGAACAAGTCCAGGTCTAAGCCCGGCGTTGCGATCTCGATGCCTACCTGGAGGTCGCCGGGGGTTGTTTTGTTGATCACGTATACCTTTTCAGGGCCGGTGAAAGCGCCGTTGCTGCAACCTGGGTAAGCATTGATTGCGTTGCCGGCGCCTGCGGCCGTGGTTTCGTAGGGTAAAAAATCGCCGCATTGAACCGGGATGGCGGCGCTACACCAAACCAACAACTCCGGAGCAGCGCTTGGGATGGAGGAACTGGTTTTACCTGATGATTTTGTCGCGTGATTATCGTGGGAGGAGGCGCCGGCCAAATTGCCTGCTGATGCGAAAGCAACAATACCGGCTGTGAGCATGATAGTAAAAAAAACTTTCATAGTTTGGGATTATTAACTTGTTAGAAAATTTAGTGACGTAAAAAAATCATCCCGGTTACTCGACGTATCCGGAATTTGAACACATACTTGATACCCGGCTGACGTTTTCAGGCCGGGCAAAACACTACACAGCCTTTAGACGGCAAGCGCCGGCAAAGTCATTTAAAGAAGGGGCCAAACAGGAACAGGGTAGAAAAATTAAACACTTAGAATAAGCCGGTTCATCCCGGCTGTTGAGGGCAAAAGGAGCTTATGTGAAGGGATACACATTCTCCCGTAGCGCAAAAATCCGGAAACGACCGTAAAATTACAAACCTTTAGGCAGGAAAAAAAATTTTTCTTTGACCGGTTTCTTTTCTTTTCGTCCTTTAGCCGTTTAGAGTGTTGCGCTTACTCAACCTTTGGGGCGTTTCTGTACCGGCGACTTCAGTCGCCGGAAACGGAAACCGCAGCCGGCGACTGAAGTCGCCGGTACTTCAGAACAGGGAGCTTGGTGGTAGTATGCCGGCAGGCAGCCTGGTCATTGTAAGATGACACATTTTGTCCGTCGTTGAGTGGAATGGCTTCAGTCACCTTACAGACTGCCAATTACAGATCAGCATAGGGCATAGAGCATAGTACCTTACATGGAAAAAAATCCTCAGCACGGACCACCAAATCAAAAATCATCAATCATCAATCAAAAATCATCAATAAAAAAAGCCCTGCTTTCGCAGAGCTTTTGCGCCTCAGCTAGGACTTGAACCTAGGACCTACGGATTAACAGTCCGCCGCTCTAACCGACTGAGCTACTGAGGCAAAAGTAACCCTTTTCAAAAGAGCGACGCAAAGGTATGCCGATCCATAGAAAAATGCAATCTTTGCAGCGAAAAATTTTCAACCATTTTTCCATGAGCTTACTCGCAGTCGGTACTGTAGCATTCGACGACATACAAACGCCCTTCGGCGAAGCGCGCAACGCCATCGGCGGAGCGGCAACTTACATTTCATTATCAGCATCTTACTTTTGTAAAGATATCCGCCTCGTATCGGTCATCGGCGATGACTTTCCCGAAACAGAACTCGACCACCTGCGCAGCAGGGGCGTGGACCTGGCCGGCCTGCAAATCCGCCAGGGCGAAAAATCTTTCTTCTGGGCGGGCCGCTATCACAACAACATGAACGACCGCGATACGCTCGACACACAACTCAACGTCCTGGCTGATTTTGATCCCATTTTGCCCGGCCACTTCCGCAACACGCCCTACCTCATGTTGGGAAATCTGACCCCGCAAGTGCAATTGCGCGTGCTTGACCAAATGGAGCAACGTCCCAAAATCGTTGCCCTGGATACCATGAATTTCTGGATGAATACCGCTATGGAGGGACTCCGGGAAGTGCTGCGCCGCGTGGATATCCTCGCTGTTAATGATGAAGAGGCCCGCCAGCTCTCCGGCGAACACTCCCTCGTCAAAGCCGCCAAATGCATCCATGAAATGGGGCCGCGGTTTTTGGTCATCAAAAAAGGCGAGCACGGAGCCCTGCTCTTTGAAAGCGATAATATTTTCTTCGCCCCTGCATTGCCGCTTCTTGAAGTGACCGATCCCACAGGCGCCGGCGACACATTTGCAGGGGGGTTCATGGGCTACCTGGCCCAAACAGGCGATTGTTCTTTCGACAACATGAAGCGCGCCGTGATCTACGGCTCGGCTATGGCCTCTTTCTGCGTGGAAAAATTCAGCATCGAACGGCTCAAGCATCTCACCCACACTGAAATCCGCGAGCGAATCGGGCAATTTGTACGCTTGGTGCACTTTGATGCCAAATTAGACTGAGGCCGCCTAATTCATTATCAAGAAACAGCATCCAATTTCGGCATGCCGGATCGCATCTGGCTGGAATAGCAACTTTTTGACTCTCAGCTTTTTATATATCTTAAGTAAAGTTTTGTAAAAAATTTACAAGCAGATGTTTACATTTTAAACAAAAAACGAATATATTTGCAATCGCATACATACTAACGGGATCTACCCCCATGCCCCACCCCCAAAGTTCCAATCGCGGTATTCTACTTTTTTGAGACGTGGGAGGCTCAAAAACAGCATTTTATGAACATCAAAGGCAAATTTACCTTCTGCCTCTGTGTGGCACTCCCTTTATTGCTCACAGGGCAACGCGACTATTCGATTGCTTTTCATTCGGGAAATCCTCCCGGCGAGGTTTTTTTAAAACCATCCGCCGTCACACCGGCCATGATGGGGGAATTCTCGTTTGGCGGGCGAAGCCGCCTGCTCATCCAGTTTGAGGAAATCCCCGGCGCGGAGGAAATGGCTGTTCTGGATGCCCTGGGTATCGGGCTTCTTTCCTACCTGCCCAACTATGCATATTTTGCAAGCTTCCCGGAGCATTTCAATCCCGTTCATTTGCCCGAAGGCATAAGGGCCGTGCTTTTGCCCCGTGCAGCCTGGAAATTGTCAGCCGAACTGGCCCGCAATGATTATCCTGCTCATGCAATGAACAGCGAAGGTATTCTCCTGCAGGTATTGCCTTTTGGCGATATTCCGTCGGCGGCGCTTGCTGAAAGCCTTGTTGAAGCGGGCTATGATCCCGGCACTGTCCTTGCCGACCGCATACTATTAAGGGCGCCTGTAGCGGAAATTAAGACCTTGGCGTCCTTGCCAGCCGTTATGTTCCTGGCGCCTGTGGAGGGGCCGTCTTTTTCCGAGGGCCTGGCACACAGAAGCTTAGTGCGCAGCAACCTACTGGGGGCCGGGCCGCTGTCGGGATGGGACGGCAGCGGGGTGCATGTGAGCCTGGCCGATGACGGCACGGTTTCCCACCTGGATATGAAGGGCAGAATACAAAATTATACGGCATTGAATACCGGCAGCCATGGGGATATGACTACCGGCATACTCATTGGGGCGGGCAACATCAACCCGCTCGGCATGGGAATGGCGCCGGGCGCTTTCCTGCATTTGTACCATATCAATGACTACCCCCATATCGTCAATGCGGTAGCCAATTACTTGGGCTCCGGCATCGTAATCACATCAACTTCTTACGGAGACGGCTGCGGGGGCATATATTCGCTCTCTGCCCGCGATCTGGATGCCCAGGTGGCGGTTCGCCGGGAACTGTTGCATGTGTTTTCCGCCGGGAACAGCAGTCAGCAATCTTGCGGCCCTTATGGAGCGCTCGGATATTTCTCGGGCGCCCGGTACGGCAATATTACCGGGGGGCGAAAAGCGGCAAAACACGCGCTTTTAGTAGGGAATTTATACTTCAACGATTCGCTGCGCACCAACAGCAGCAGAGGCCCTTTGAATGACGGCACGTTGAAAACCGACCTGGTAGCCCCCGGGCAGGGAAACCTGACTACCGGCCCAAACAATACCTATCTCAACGGAGGCGGCACCTCGGCGGCAGCTCCCGTGGTGGCAGGCCTTGCCGCGCAACTCTACCAGGCTTACCGAAGCATGCACAATAATGCCGACCCCAGCTTTGCCCATATCAAAACGGCTATGTTCAATACGGCCGAAGACCTGGGCAGACCCGGTCCGGACTATGACCACGGTTGGGGCAGGCCTCATGCAGGACGCGCCCTGAAGCTCGTCGAAAACAACTGGTTCATCACGGGTAGCGTGGCGCACCAGGGGCAAAATATCCATAGTATCACCGTGCCGGCAGGAGTGCAACGCCTTAGTATAATGGTGTACTGGTTTGACCCCGCCGCCTCCCCGTATGCGGCCAAAACTTTGGTGAACGATTTGGACCTCAGCCTGCGGACGCCTTCCAATGCCGTAGTCCGGCCCTGGGTGCTCAGCACCGCATTTCACATTGACAGCATCACCAAGCCGGCATACAGGGGCTTTGACCGGGTCAATGTGGTCGAACAGGTCACTCTTGACAACCCCCAGCCGGGCTCCTACCAAATACAGATCGCCGGCCACCTGGTGCCGCAGGGGCCGCAAGACTATGTCATCGCCTACTACATCGAGGAAGATGGGTTAGCTATCGCTTACCCCAACGGCAACGAGGCATTTGTGCCGGGTGAGTCCGAAGTGATCCGTTGGGATGCGCCCCACGGTACGGAAGCGTTCAGTCTTGAATTTTCTGCTGATAGCATGGCCACCTGGCAAATCATTGCCGACAGCATTCCCGGCGGCAGGCGCTATTATCAGTGGGTGGTTCCTTCCCTCACAACCGGGAGCGCATTTTTTCGGATCAGGCGAGATACTTTCTCAGATACTTCCGATGCCGCTTTTAATATTATTGGGCTTCCCGATTTTCAAATCCGCAATGGAGGCGTGCAGGAAGGGCGCATTTCGTGGCCGCCTGTGCCGGGCGCAGACAGGTACACTGTTTTTGCCATGGGTGAACGCTACATGGAAGAAATCGGAACCACTGCGGATACGAGTTTCCTGTTCCAGGCGCAGCCATACGCAACAAACTGGTACAGCGTGCGGGCGGGCCATACCGAAGGCATCACCGGCAGGCGCGCTTATGCGAAATCCTATTTGCATGTTCCCTGCCAGGAAGCCGTTCAACTGACGATCAAGTTTGATCAGTTTCCTGCTGAAACGCGCTGGGAGATCCGGAACGCCGCCGGGCTTGTGGTTGCGCAGGGCGGCCCGTACGCAGGGCAAATGGCTCACTCCACTATGGTCGAATCCTTGTGCCTTCCATACGGTTGTTTTGAGTTCCGCATTTATGACGGTTACAACGACGGGTTGTGTTGTCAAAACGGAGATGGATTCTACAAGTTAATAAATGCGGCGGGCGTAGTAATCGCCTCAGGCAGCCAGTTTGGTCATATGGATACCCGCACCTTCTGCCTCGATCCCCCGGTTGCTCCCCTGTGGGCCACAGGAAGTGTCCTCCAACAAGTGCTTTGTAATGGCGGAACCGATGGCATCGCCCGGGTGAATGCAGGCGGCGGCACGGGAACATACACTTTTCTCTGGAGTACCGGCGCTACGTCGCAGGTGATCGCCAACCTCCCGGCCGGAGTTTACGCAGTCACAGTTTCCGATGGGCAGAGCCAGGCGCCGGCCTCCGTGATCATTGTGCAACCCCCGCCGCTTGTAATAACCGCGACGCCGGTTGCGGCTTCCGACGCATCCAACGGCAGCGTCAATCTCACCGTTGCAGGCGGCGTAGCTCCTTACCAGTTTGCATGGTCCAACGGAGCGGTTACGCAAAACCTCTCCGGGTTATCTGCGGGAACATACACCGCGACCGTTGCGGACGCCAATGACTGCGCTGCTTCCGTTTCAGCTACCGTAACCGGCCCGGGTATCAATTACTGCCCGGCGCGCGCGGCCAGCACAGGTTTTGAGTGGATACAAGGCGTGCAGATCGGCAATTTCCAACACCTTAGCGGCAACAACGGTGGCTATGCCGATTTTACGCATCTCGCTCTCAGCATGACCGGAGGAGAGACGTATGCCGTTACCCTGCAGCCCGGGTATGCGGGCAACAGCTACACCGAGTATTGGAAGATATGGATCGACCTTGACCAGGACAACTACTTTGACGATCTGACTGAACTCGTGTTCTCCGCTACCGGCCAAGGGGTAATCCAGGGGGGCGTAACGCTGCCCGGCGCCTATACACCCGGCCAAACCCGCATGCGCGTTGCCATGAAGTACGGAGGCCCTGCTTCTTCTTGCGGCAATTTTCCATATGGAGAAGTTGAAGACTACACCGCGGTTTTGGCGCCGCCGCAGGGGGGCTCATATTGCACCTCGCAGGGTTTGAATGCCGGGCTTGAATGGATAGAGGAGGTCAGTCTTGGAGGCATGGTCAACCATTCGGGCGTTGATGACGGCTATGGAGATTACACGCATTTGTCTGCTGAAGCGGCTCCCGGCGGTCCTTTGGAAGTGATATTGACGCCCGGGTTTGCAGAAAACAACGGAGGGGAACGCTGGCGCGTCTGGATAGACTTTAACCGGGACGGCGATTTTGACGACTCCGGCGAACAGGTACTCTCCACGAGCCTGAGCAACACTCCCGTGCATGCCACTATATACATGCCGGCAAGCGCTACTCCTGGGCCGACCCGCATGCGCATTGCCATGCGATGGGGAGGCTGGCCGGGCCCGTGCGAGGTCTATGATCAGGGTGAGACGGAGGATTACACGCTTTTCATCTCCGATAGCGCCGGCGAGGCGGAAAGCGGGTTTCGTTCAGAAAACAGGAACGCTCAGCAAGATTATGCAAAGATCAATCCGGGCGCAGAGAGCATCCCTCAAGCCGGCGATGGCTTTTTGCTCTATCCCAATCCGGCATCCGGCCATGCGGCACTTCTTTTTTTCAGTCCGGTCACTTTGCCGGCAAGTATAGAGATTGCACGCATAGACGGCCTGCCCTTGCGAAAGTACCGGATTGACGCCCATGCCGGCGAAACGCGCTTTGATGTAAATATAGAAGGATTGCCGGAGGGGATGTATTGGGTTTCGTTGCAGTGCGGGGAAATGCAGCAACGGAAAAAGTTGGTGATAGTGAGGTAAATAAAATCGTCCTACGACTCGCAGTCGTAGGACGATTTTTCTTAAAAAGACGAGTATCACGTGGATTTTTACATCCGCATACCGCCGCCGTCGTCGTCGCCGTTTTTCTGGTCGTCGTTGCGGATATTGGTGCGGCGTTGACGCGGCCCCTTATTGAAGTCCATTTTGCCGAAGCGGTATCCGAAATTGACGCCAAAGGAGCGGAACGGAACGCGCGACACGCTCTGCTGGTAGAAGTTGGGGCCTCTCAACTCCGAAGGGAACCGTATATATTCGGAGAATGGCTGCACGATGGTGATGCCGAGCGTTGCTTTTTTGCTGAATTCTTTCTGTAAACCCACATTCAACATGGTGAATGAAGGGTTGAAGCCCTGGAGGGTTTGGCGGGGCGCGCGGTAAAAACCGAATATTTCCAGCTTAATATTCTTGGGGAAAGTGAACGTAGAGTTGATATTGCCTCCCCAGACGATGGCCTGGCGGCTGAGGTCCAATCCCGGCAAGGTGCTGCGGCTGTCGTACGTGTTGATGTTGAAATTGCCGCGCAGCGTCCAGAATTTCTTCACCGAGAAAGAAGCGAACAAGTTAAAACCGAAAGACTGATTTCTTCCGATGTTTTCAAATGTCGTTTCTGATACGCCGGCTTCATCAATATTCAACAAGCTCTCGATGATATCGGTGGTGCGGCGGTAAAAAACAGCCGTATTCGTACTGATACCCTTGATATTGGCATTGTAAGACAGTTCCACCTGGTCGGTCAGTTCAGGCAACAATTGCGGGTTGCCGTAAGAGATATTGCGCGGGTCGTTGAAGTTTACGAACGGGTTGACAAAGCGCAGGCCCGGCCTTTGAATGCGTTGGGTGTAGCTCAGTTTGAGCGAGCGGAAATTTGAAAAGTTGCGGCTTACTATTATGCTGGGCAGGATGTTGTCGTAATTGTTGGAGAAGGAATTGGATTGGTTTTCAAAGTCGCCGCCTATGAAAGTGCGCTCGTACCGGGCGCCGGTCACTATACCGTAGTTCTTGCCGAGCTTGGTGGTGAACGACAGGTAGCCGGAGATCACATCCTGGTCGTAGTAGAAGATATCGGTGCGCTGGTCGTTGGTGAAATACTGCTGCAGGTCGAAATCCCAGAATTCGCTGCTGAAGTCGCTGTCTATTTTGCGCACCACGCCCTTGACACCGGTTTCCATTTTAACGCTCGGGCTGATGGGCTGCACATAGTCCAGTTGCAGGGTGGTCTCCAGGTTTAAGCCTGAATTATTGTTGCGTTCGTCGCGGCGCAGAGCGGTTTCAGCGCTGAGCTGTTCGAGCGAGTTTTTATTTGAATTCTGGTTGCCGCTGAACTGCAGTGCAAAGATGAGTTCTCTTTCGGGTTGCTTGAAAGTGCGGCGGTAGTCGGTAGTCCAGTCGAAGCCGCCGCGCAGCGAACTGGATGCGCTGCGGCGGGTGTAGCTCTGATCCAAGCCTGCCACGGGGTCGATGAAGGAAGAAGTCACCAACTCGTTGCGCGTATCGCCGAAGCCACGGAAGGAGAGGTTGGAAGAAAAAGAGTTATAGCCGTTGAGATCGAAAAAAGCGCCTATGGAACCGCCGGGGCCGTAGTTTTGGGTTGTGGCGTCGCCGTTTTGGGTGAAGATGCGCAGTTGGTCGTCGCCCACATTGTCTTCGCGGTAAAAATCAGTAAAGCCCGGGCGCTTCCAGGATGCCCATCCGGAAACGTTGGCGTTGAGGCCGAAGCGGCCCTTGGCCATGTTGAGGTTAAGATTGCTTCGGTTGATCCGGTTGCCTATGGCGGCGCTTGCTGAACCGGACACGCCCTGGGCGGATTTGCGCTTGGTGATGATGTTGATGATACCCCCGGAGCCTTCCCCGTCGAAACGGGCGGTTGGCGCCGTGACAACTTCCACGCTTTTGATCTGGTCGGCAGGGATGGTGCGCAAGGCATCGGCCACGCTGGCGGCAAACATGGTAGAGGGCCGCCCGTTGATGAGGATCATGATGTTTTCAGAGCCCCGCATGGAAACGTTGCCGTCCATATCAACGGAGAGCAGGGGCACGCGGCGCAACACTTCCGCGGCGTCGCCGCCGGCAGTGGATACATCTTTCTCGGCGTTGTAAACGATCTTGTCAATGCGGTTTTCTACCGCGGCTGTTTCGGCGGTCACGGTCACTTCGCTGAGGGTGAGTCCCTCGGCTTTCAGTTGTATCGTGCCTAAGTTTACATCGGGCTTTTGCCGGGTGATCTCCACGTCGTCGATGGTCAGGGTTTGGTAACCGATAAAGCTGATGCTGATGCGGTATTTGCCGCCGTTCACCTCGGAGAAGCGGAATGCGCCTTTCTCGTCGGTAATTACGCCGTCAATTTGCCTGTCCTGGCGCGGGTCTATCAAGGCAACAGCGCCGAACTCTACCGGTTCGTTGGTGCCGGCGTCGAGTACGGCGCCGCTTATCCGGCCCACGATGGAGGGAGCGGCCTGTCGGCCCCCGCCTGGCATTTGGGCTGAGGCAATGGAAGTGATGAACATTAGGGCAATAATGGAAACCTGTTTCATGGTCGTTGTTTTGTCATTTTTTCGTAAAAACTCATAGAGAAGGATTATTTGGGCAAAAGGTTGTCGGAGTGACGGGTATTTATTGTTAATTTGTGTTAACCGCTTTTTTGTCGCTGTGCAGATATCAGGAATTCCGGCATTTCTTTACCTTTGCAAAACCTCGCCGAAAAAACCGGCGATTCTCCTTACGTATGCGCAAAGCCTGGATCGTAATACCTTTTTTGGCCGTGGTAATGGGCACCCTGGCCATTCCTGCCGGCCAGGAAAAATTTCCATTGCGCAGGTCTCTCGCAACGGCGCGCGAAATGCCGGCTCCGGTGCTCGATGCCGCTACGGCCGCTTTGGTTAATGGCTATGATTCGTTCATCCGGGGAAGTATCGATCAGGAGCAATTCCCCGGCGCCGCAGTGGTAATAGTAAAAGACGGCGCCGTGATCTTTTCCAAAGGGTATGGCGTCAAAACCCTGAATACTACCGACTCTGTAAATACCTATACGCTTTTTCGTTTAGCGTCCTTGTCCAAAGGTTTTGCTTCCGTGTTGGCCGGTATACTGGTGGAAGACGGGCTGTTCAGTTGGGATGATCCCGTGGTGAAGTACTTGCCGGATTTTCGCCTGCGCTCCAAAGAATATACAGAAGCCCTGACCCTCCGGCATGTGCTCAGCCATACTACCGGCCTGCCCCGGCAAACATATTCCAATCTCATTGAAGCCGGCAATTCCTACGCCCAGGCCCGCAACCGCCTGCGCGAGGTGCGCCCGGCCCACCCGCCGGGTACGCGTTACAATTACCAGAACGTAGCGTACAGCCTCATCGGCGATGTAGCTGAAAAGACTACCGGCCGCCGCTTTGAAGACCTGCTCTACCGCCGCATTTTTATGCCCCTCGAGATGACCAATGCCGGCTCGGGATACGGCAATTATTTCATCGACACTTCCAACGTGGCATGGCCCCACCGGCTCATCAAAAATGCCTATACGCGCATACCGGTTTCTCCCAATTACTATGAAGTAGCCCCTGCTGCCGGCGTCAATGCCTGCGCAGCCGATATGGGCAATTGGCTGCTATTTCTGCTGGGCCACCGGCCCGACGTCATGAGCAAAGAAACGCTTGATACCTTGTTTTCCAAGCAAATAGCCGTTCCTTTAGTGGAGACGAATTTCCGCGCTTTCCCCAAGGCCGCCGAGGCATGGTACGGCTTAGGTTGGCGCGGCGTACTCAGCAATGGGCGAAAGGTGGTTTACCACGGCGGCTATGTGAACGGCTTTCGCTCCGAGATCGCTTTCATTCCCTCCGAAGACATAGGTATTGCGGTGTTGACCAACGCACCTTCCTGGTTTATCAACAGCAGTGTACCCCGGTTTTTGGAAATGTACTGGGGGGTTCCCAATGAGCAGCAGCAACAATCCATTGAGACAGAATAACATCCTCGTCACAGGCGCAGCCGGGCAACTCGGAAGGGAAATACAGGCGCTTGCCGCCGGCTTCCCGGGCATGACCTTTCACTTCAAAGATTCCACTCAACTCGACATCTGCAACGAGACCGCCATTCAGCGCTTGTTTGAGACTGTTTCCTTCCAATGGTGCATCAACTGTGCCGCCTATACTGCTGTAGACAAAGCCGAAGCGGAACCCGAGGCCGCTTTTCGCGTCAACGCGCAGGGCCCCGTGCTGCTGGCTCGCGCCTGCCGGGAACACGGCGCAAGACTGGTTCACTTGTCTTCCGACTACGTGTTTCACACCGGCCAAAACCGGCCCTACCGCGAGGCCGATCCCACCCATCCGCAGGGCGTATATGCCAAGAGCAAATTGGCCGGAGAGGATGCCGTGCGCAGGGAACATCCCGCCGGCGGCATGATCGTGCGCACCTCCTGGGTCTATTCCCAATACGGCCATAATTTCGTTAAGACCATGCTGCGCCTCGGCGCTGAAAAGAAGGAGATCAACGTGGTGTGCGACCAGATCGGCACGCCCACTTACGCCCGCGACCTGGCCCTCGCGCTGCTCCGCATGATAGCCGGCGCTGATGACCTTTCGCCCGACCTGCTGCGCGGCATTTACCACTACAGCAACGAGGGAGCGGCGAGCTGGTACGATTTTGCAAAAGCAATAATGGAATTAGCCCAATTGCCCTGCAAGGTAAACCCCATCGAAACAGAGGCGTATCCAACCCCCGCCAAACGCCCTCCGTACAGCGTGCTGAACAAGAACAAGTGGAAAACGGCGTTCGGGCAGGTTATTCCGCATTGGCGGGAGAGCTTGGGGGAGATGCTTTATGAAAAACGGCAAGCGCGCTAATTTCAAACCCCTCAATGACAGAATCAGCTGAGCAAATATCGTCTCCTTTGCACACGGTCATGCGCTTCAATTGGACGCCGCCATATACATGCACTTCCTCGATATGCGGAACAACGTGCCAGACGGTTTCTACGTTTGCTGCGCGGTAGTCTTGCATTTTCTTGTGTACCAGGTTCATCTGGTCTTTGTTGGAGATGACCTCGATGACGAAGCGGGGTACTTGATTTTCGCCGTGTGCAGTCCGGGCAATTTGTTCGTTGGTAAACCAGGCAATATCGGGACGGCGATGATTGGCGGCAAAAAAGATATCGCCCTCTTGAATGAAAATCCCATCTGGGTTTTTGCCTTTTTCCCGTATGGATTCAAGGCATGCATTCAGGTTGGCGTAGATAATGAATTGCTTGAAATCCATGGCCCGTTTCGTTTTTTCAACCATTCCATCCACCCATTCATATTTGTAGGCGTCCTCCCGGATGAGGTATTTTTTTTCAAACGCCTCCCAGGAAATACGCCTCGGTCGCCTCGTGCCGGTGCGGCTCGGAGTTTGCGCATCAGGCGCCTGGTATCGTGCAGCGGTTGCTTCCATGCCCGGTTTTTTACAAAGCTACAAATTTTTAACCATTTCCCTCCATTGTTGTTTGAAATCCATTAGCACGATTTATCCCGAGCATCGGGAACTTGTCCCGGCACAGTCGGAATCAGCACATTGACACATCAGCAAATCAAAATGAACTACCGCACCCTCACCGCCGTCATCACTTTCGCGCTGCTATTGTTGGTCATAGCGCTATTCGTATTTCCCACGCCGGGATTCTTTATGGTATCTTCGGCACTGGTACCCGTGCTGATAGGCGTGTTGGCCATCGGCGTGTTGCGCGCCCCGGTACAGGCCAAGGATAGGGAAACGGAGCGGGATTGGTATGATGTACATTAAGCTGGCATGCTCACACAAACAGCCCCTGGTACAACTCCTCCACTTTGCCGATAGATTGCACCTGGATGTGGAACCGCCTCGTATCCAAGCCCTTGAGGTTGTATTTGGATACGAAAATTTGCTTGAACCCCAAGCGGTCCGCCTCCTGTATGCGCTGCTCAATACGGGTCACGGCCCTGATCTCGCCCGACAGGCCCACCTCGCCCGCAAAGCAGATGTGCCCCGGCACGGTCACGTCTTCCAATGAAGATATAAGTGCGGCTACGATGGCCAGGTCTATGGCCGGGTCATCTACCCTTAGGCCGCCGGCGATATTGAGAAATACGTCGTTCTGCCCGAAGAGGAACCCGCAGCGCTTTTCCAGCACGGCCAGCAACATGCTCAGGCGGCGCAGGTCGAAACCCGTAGCCGAGCGCTGCGGTGTGCCGTACACCGCCTTGCTCACCAAGGCCTGCGTTTCTATGAGCATGGGCCGCAACCCCTCCATCGTGGCCCCTATAGCGCAGCCACTGAGGTCTTCGTCTTTTTGGGAGAGCAGCAATTCCGAAGGGTTGGACACCTCGCGCAGGCCGTGCGATTGCATTTCATAAATCCCCAGTTCGTCGGTGGAGCCGAAGCGGTTTTTCAGCGTGCGCAATATGCGGTAGGTGTAGTGCTGGTCGCCTTCAAACTGGAGCACCGCATCCACGATGTGCTCCAGCAACTTCGGCCCGGCCAAGGTGCCTTCCTTGGTGATGTGGCCTATGATGAACACCGGTATGCCGGTTTCCTTGGCAAAGCGCTGCAACTCGCCTGCGCATTCGCGCACCTGGGAGATGCTGCCCGGGGTGGACTCGATGAGCGGAGATGACATCGTCTGTATGGAATCCACGATCAGCAGGCCAGGCTGTAGCGCCAGCGCGTGCGTCAGTAGGCGGGAGGTGTTGGTCTCGGTGAGGATGTAGCAGTCCGAATGCAACGTACCGATGCGGTCGGCGCGCATTTTGATCTGCTCTTCGCTTTCTTCGCCGGACACGTAGAGCACCTTGGTCTTGATACCGAGCGCCACCTGCAGCAGCAGGGTGGACTTGCCGATGCCCGGCTGCCCACCTATCAGCACCAAGGAACCAGCCACGATACCGCCTCCGAGCACGCGGTTGAGTTCCGCATCCGGGCTGAGCAGGCGCTGCATGTGGCCCGCTTGTATTTCGGGCAGGGGCACGGGCTTGGGCGCGTTCCTGTCTTGTACGGTGGAGCTTTGCCACAATTGCCGCTTGCGCTCGTCGGAGGTGGCCGGGGCTGCTACCTCTTCCTGTATGGTGTTCCACTCGCCGCAACTGTTGCACTTTCCCGACCATTTGGGGGAGGTGGCGCCGCAATTGGCGCAGACGAATATACTTTTGACCTTACTCAAATCGGGTTTGTTAACATTATGTTAAAGAATCGTGAATTTTAATCAAGTCTTGCAGTTTTGTGTTCCAGCAGATCATTCTAAATCCGGTTGCGAAGAAAGATTGTTTTCATTTGGTTTTTTGGGGTTATTCAGGGCGTCTATTCCAGGCGCCCTTTTTTATAGCTTGGAAGTGAGCAGCAGGTCCAGGTCGGTGGATTTGATCTGGAAGCGCTTGCCTAAGTACTCGTTGGTGAGGTAGCCCTTGAATGCGTAAATGCCGTGCCTCATGCCCGTATGGGTCACTACGTAGTGCTCCAAGCTGCCGGCTCCGCCTGCCCGCATCAGCATGGGAGTCAGGATGTTGCTCACCGCTATGGAAGCCGTGCGCGATACCCGGGAAGGAATATTGGGTACGCAGTAGTGTATCACGTCGTGTTTCACGAAAGTGGGGCGCTCCAAAGAAGTTACTTCCGAAGTGGCAAAGCATCCGCCCTGGTCTATACTCACGTCTATGATAACGGCGCCGGGCTTCATTTTTTCCACGATCTCTTCACCCACCATGAGCGGCGAGCGCCCGGTTTTGGAGTGCATGGCGCCGATGGCCACATCGGCTGTTACTAATTCCTGTTCCAGCACATACGGGTCGAGGGCGGAAGTGAACAGGGGGCGGCCCACGAGGTTTTGCAGGCGCTTGAGCTTGTATATGTTATTGTCAAAAATGCGCACCTCCGCCCCGAGGCCCAGGGCGGCGCGGGTGGCGTATTCCGCTACGAT
>CAZNYK010000044.1:0-2217 GCA_964577215.1 uncultured Saprospiraceae bacterium | reverse complement strand
TCGCTGTTGAGCGTGGGCAGTTGCAATGGCGAAATGAGTATCTGGTTGGGGCGCATCAGTTCTATCTCTTCGAGGGTAGGCGGGGCCACTTTGATGATGGCGCCGGCTTGGTAAACCTGCTCCGGGCTATAGGCGATCTCCGCCCCGGATTCGGCATATTCGTGGTCGCTGAAATTAGACTTTTTGCCGGCTCCGGCCTCTATCAAAATGCGGTGCCCATGTGCGGTAAGGGTGGCTACTGCGGAGGGAATGAGCGCTACCCGGTTTTCCTGCAGGGTGATCTCGCGGGGTATGCCGATGAACAGCTTCTCCCGTTTTACGGGAATTTCCAGCATCTCTGCCTGTGGATGCAGATGGCCCTCGGTGAGTATCTTGGGCACGGGTATTTTCCTTTCCTTTTCACTCATGGCGCATGACCGGTTTTGGTGGGTAGAACTGACAAAAGTAAGATTTTTCGTTCGGATTCGGCCAGCTCCTCGATTTTAATCTTCAGGGTATCTTCGGGCAGCAGCGGCTCTATGAGTTCGGGCCATTCCACGAAACAGTAGCTCTCGTCGTAGAGCAGGTCTTCCACCCCGACGTCGAGCGCTTCCTCGATGCTGCGCAGGCGGTACAGGTCCAAATGGTGAATGTACGTGCCGGTAGCCGGGCGCAGGTATTCGTTCACCAAGGCAAAAGTGGGGCTTACAGCTTTGTCCTCAGCGCCAAGTGCGCGGCACAAGGCCTGAATGAGGGTGGTTTTCCCGGCGCCCACCTCTCCGTAAAAGGCGAACTTTTTCCGATCGCCGGCTATGGCCAGGATGCGCCCTGCCGCAGATTCGATGTCGCCGATGGCGTATGTGAATTCTTGAGATGGCATGTGATATTCTATTTATGTAGCTGCGAGCCGCGAGCCACGAGCTTTGAGTTTAGGTCTTTCAAACAGAAAAACGCGCATTCAAAAACAACAGATTTTTTTCATCAAGAGTAAAAATTTATTTCTCAGAGAAGACAGTAGCTCGCGGCTCGCAGCTTATAGAAGCACCTAAAAAGTTACAGTAAAACTAAAGCCACCTCCGGATCGCTCAGCACGGCTTGCACCCGGGCCGAAGGTGCGCCGGCCAGATCGCGCGCCAGGGCAAAACGCAGCTCTTTGGGCAGCCATTCCGAAAGCAGGAAGGCCTTGAGGTTGCGCCCGGCATTGCCGTTCCACTCCGGTCCGGGTGTTTGCAAATGCAAGGCCATGCGCGTGCACAAGGCCGACAAAATATCCGAGCGCAAGGGCGGGCCTTTTACCGTTTCCAAGAGCGGCTGCTCTATCTCCCGTGCGAAATCCCCGGCATTCAGTATGGCTTCCGGCGAGGGCAAACGCCCCGCGCCTGTTTGCACGAAATTCAGGAAGGCCTGCACGGTTTCCGTATCCAACGAGGCCTCCGCCAGCAGCCGCACCATGCCCGCCCCGGCAACCAGGTCGGGTATGGCGGCAATAGACTGGAAAAACCGGGTGAGCGTGCGGGCTGTCGTGCGCCGCCCGGTGACGGCATCGGGGTAGGCCAGCACGAAATTGACGCCTCGTTCATCCACGCCGGAAGCCAGCGCCCAGCGCGCCCATTCGCGGAGATCAAACTGCAAACTGATGTGCAGCATGCGGGAGATCATGGCGTCGTCCAAGGGCGTTACGGAGTAACTGCCGTCGTCGGGGTTGGCGGTGAGCACGATGTGCCATTGCGGCGGCAAAGCCCAACTCATCAGGGCGTGGTCTTGCAGCAATTGCATGATGCCGCGCAGGATGCGGTCGTCGGCGCGGTTCACGTCGTCAATGAGCAGGATGCCGGGGCCGGGTTGGGCCGGCGCCCAATCGGGCGGGCGAAAGGCGGTAGTTCCCTCCGGCGTGATAGCCGGCATGCCGAGCAGATCACCCATTTCCTCTACCTGCGCCGGGGCCAGGTAGGCGAAGTGGTAGCCGCGCTGCCGGGCAAAATCTCTCACGATCTGCGTTTTGCCGATGCCATGCCGCCCCCAGATGCACAGCGGCATTTTGGGCAAGCCTGCGGCTTCTAAGCGCTCGTTGTCGGCAAGCACCTGCTCCAGAAAGCGCAGCAGCTCTGTAGAATGCACTTTCGCGCCGTATCCGGAATTTTTCATCAGGTTCAAAAATCAAAAATCATCAATCAAAAATCAAAAATCATCAATCATCAATCATCAATCATCAATCATCCTCCAAACCTTCCCCGGCAA
>CAZNYK010000043.1:0-29845 GCA_964577215.1 uncultured Saprospiraceae bacterium | reverse complement strand
CCGACAACCCCGCCTTCGCCAAGGCTTCGGCGGGTGAAACCGACAACGCACATGACTCAAACCAAGCCATCATCTCCTCTCCTCCGCCACTGGTGGAAAGCCCTCGGCGTGCTCCTGGTGCTGTACGCCCTCACCGCAGGCATGCTGGCCCCGCTCAAACCCGGCATCCTCAGCGCCAAACCGCAACTACTGCGCGCCGGCGCGGAAGTAACCCTCACCGTACAGGGCTACAACAGCTTTTACCGGCAAGGCGAAGCCAGCATGCGCGCCTGGCTCAAGCTCGACAATGAACGGGCCTTGGGCGCCAAAGCCCTGAAAGCGATCTCGGAAAACCAACTCGAAGCTACCTTCGACATCCCCGCCGTGCTGCCCATCGATGCCAAGACGGCCGCACTCACCCTCATCCTGGACAACCCCGTGGATGGCCCCTCCGTGCTGCCCAGCGCCGTTTCGATCACGCAGGAAGCGGTGGATTCCATTGCCGGCGCCGCCGCATGGATCAACACGCCCGTTGAGAAGTTGAATCAAGGGCCCGGCGGCATACGCTTCCCCTTTCGCAATATCCTCTACGAGACCATCCGCAATACCTACTTCCACGTGGCGCTCTGGTTTGCCATGATCCTGCTCTTCATCGGCTCGGTGCGGCACAGCGCCGGCTACCTGCGCCGCTTCGACGCCGAAGACGACCGCCGGGCAGCGGCCTACACGCGGGTAGGCGTACTGTTCGGCATCCTCGGCTTGGTCACCGGCGCCATCTGGGCCAAAAACACCTGGAACGCATACTGGAGCTGGGATATCAAACAAAACATGACGGCCATTGCGCTGTTTATCTACATCGCGTACTTCATCCTGCGAGCCGCCTTCGAAGACCCGGAACGCAAGGCGCGGCTGGCGGCAGTATATAACTTGTTCGCCTTCTCGGCGTTGATACCGCTCATATTTGTCATTCCGCGGCTCACCGACAGCCTGCACCCCGGCGCGGGCGGCAACCCGGCCCTCGGAGGCGAAGATTTGGACAATACCATGCGCATGATCTTCTACCCGGCCATCATCGGCTGGACGCTCATCGGCGTGTGGATGGCGCAACTGAATTTCAGGATGGACAGAGTAAGAGATGCGCTTATTGATAGGGAGTAAGAAACATGGGGTCGGGGTACTGCATAGAGCATAGAGCATAGAGCATAGAGCAGCGGGCAACTTACAACGGTATGCAGCTAAACCGACAACCGACAACCGACAACATCGTACTCATGAAAAACAAAACCGCATGCGTCATCGGCGCCGGTTGCTCCGGGCTGACCGCACTAAAAAACCTTCTGCAGGCAGGCATCACCAACGTGATTTGCTACGAAAAAAACGACCGAGTGGGCGGCAACTGGATATACACTTCAGGCGCTTCGCACTCCAGCGTGTGCGAAACCACCCACATCATCAGTTCAAAGAAGATGTCGGAGTTCATTGACTTTCCCATGCCGGAAGACTATCCTGACTACCCCTCGCACCAGCAGGTTCTGGCATACTTCGAGTCTTATGCCGAACACTTCGGACTGGAACCGTATATCCGCTTCAATACGGCTGTGCGGCATGTGGAGAAACTGCCCGGTGGGCGCTGGTCTGTGCTGCTGGACAACGGCGAAACGCATGACTACGACTACCTCTTCGTGGCCAACGGCCATCACTCCGTACCCCGCATGCCGGAACTTCCCGGCACGTTCGCCGGCGAACTGCTGCATGCCCACGACTACAAAACCAGCGCCCCCTTCGCAGGCAAACGCGTCCTTGTGATCGGCGCGGGCAATTCCGCCTGCGACTGCGCCGTGGAGATCAGCCGCGTGGCAGAATTCACCGCCATCAGCATGCGGCGGCCGCAGTACATCGTTCCCAAGTTTTTCATGGGCAAACCCACCGACACTTTCAACGGCCTGCTCTCCCGCCTGCCCAGGTTCCTGAGCGGCGCCCTGCGTCAACTCACCCTTCGCTTCCAGGTGGGCGACTACCGCAGCTACGGCCTGGAACAACCCGACTTCCCGGTCACCGGGGCGCATCCTACGCTCAACTCTGAACTGCTCTACCGCATCCGGCACGGGCGGGTGCATCCGCGCCGGGGTATCTTGCGCGCGGAGGGCCATACGGTGCATTTTGCAGATGGAAAATCCGAACCGTTCGATTCGATAGTAGCCGCTACGGGGTACAAGATCGTTTTTCCGTTTTTCTCCAAAGAATTTATCAACTACGAGGATGCGGAGCGCATCCCGCTGTACCTGCGCATGATACATCCCGGTCATCCCAACTTGTTTTTCATCGGGTTGATGCAGCCGCAGGGATGCATATGGCCGCTGTCGGATATCCAGTCGAAACTGGCTGCCAATATTGCAGCCGGCAGGGCCCGCATCCCGGCCAATGTGCGGGAGTTGGCCGAACGGGATTCCGACGAGATCGCCGGGGAGTTCCTGCACACGCCGCGCCACGCCATAGAGGTGCATTTCCAGCCTTTCTTCAACAAGGTACAGCGTTTGGTGCCGAAGGATGCGCCGGAGTGGAGGCCCCGGAAACACACCGGAGTTATGGCCTGAAAAAATCGCTTATGCCGCACCATTCCTGGCTGATCTCCCATAGCCGGGCGGCGTTGTCATTGTTATAAGAGCATTTTGCCGACGGCTTGGGTTTACAGCGATCCCAGTACAAGCCGCTTTTCCCGATCGCTTCGGCAGAGGAAGCCAGAAATACAGAGGTTTCGGCGCCCTCCGCCGGGGTAAGGCTTTTCCACAGAGTACGCCTGACCTTCCATGCCAGCGCATGAAGCCAGGTGGTGTGTTTCAGTCCAATATCGGTATGCACCAGGCCGGGCTGCACGGCATAGATGGAAACCTGTGCGTCGGGTTTGCGCCGTTCGAATTCGTATGTAAACATGACATTGGCCAACTTGGACTGCGCATAGGAGCGAAGGCCGGAATAGTTGTTGCTGAGATTGAGGTCGCTGAGAAATAAATCCGTTTGGAAATGCGAATCGGAAGCCACATTGACGATGCGGGCATCCGGGGCCTTCCGCAAAGCAGGATACAGCAGGTGCGTCAGCAGGAAATACGCCAGGTGATTAACGGCAAATACGGTCTCTACCCCATCAGGAGTCAAGGTATGGTGAGACACCCAGGTGCCCGCGTTGTTCACCAGCACATCGATGCCAGGAAAACGCTCCCTTATCGCCTTTGCCGCTTCGCGTATGGAGGCTTGCACGGCCATATCGGCTTCTACAAAAAAGAGGTTTTCATTGCCTGTGGCCGCTTTGATCCTGTCTATCGCTGCGGCGCCCTTTTCCGGATTGCGCCCTGCGAGCACCACCGAAGCGCCTTTGGCAGCCAAAGCCAGGGCTGTTTCATAGCCGATGCCGGCTGTTGCCCCGGTCACTACGCATACCTTACCGGTCATGGCAGCTTGATTTTTGCTTCGCCGTCAACCACCAATTCTCCGGCTGCATTAAAACAGCGCGTGGTAAACAAGCCGATCATTTTTTCGGGATTAAAGTCTATCAGTTCCACTTCGGCAGTCACTTCATCGCCCACAAAAACAGGCCGCAGGAACTTGGCAGTCTGGCTCAGGTAAATCCCCCCTGTGCCGGGATAGATGGTGCCGAAAATTTTGGAGAACATGGAAGTAGTAAGTATCCCGTGCACCACCCTTCGCTTGAACACCGTGGCTGCGGCAAAGCTGTCGTCCAAATGAATCGGGTTGTCATCGTCGCTCACCTCGGCAAATGCATGGACGTCTTCAGCGTGAAAACGCCGGGAATAGCTGACCTTATCCCCTACTTTGTATTCTTTTTTCATGGTCTGCTCCGAAGTTTGGTTGATGCAAAAGGCAATATTGAACAGCCGCAAAAGTAGTCAAAAATCGAAATGGAGGTTATTTTCTTCAAGCGCTTTGATGGAGGCGCTCCGCCTTTGCTGAAATAAAATCTCAAACCATTTTCAGGAAACCTTGTATATTTACCTACTAAAGCTGGTTAAGAACGCCATAAGGACAAAAAAATGCCGTTTATGAAGCAGCGAAAAGCGTCCGGGAGGTATCTCCATAGTGTCTGCCCGGGCAAAACCTGAAAAAACGCAAGTGACTGAAGAAGAACTCGCACGAGGTTGTATCCGGGAAGACCGCGCCTGCCAGCAGGAGCTTTTCCGGCGCTATTCCGGCAGAATGATGGCTGTATGCCTTCGCTATGCCCACAGCCGCGAAGAAGCCGAAGACCTGCTGCAGGATGCGTTCATCAAGGTATTTGACAGCATCGCGGATTTTCAGTTCAAAGGGGCTTTGGAAGGGTGGATAAGGAAGATCACCGTCAATACCGCCCTCAGGCATTATCAGCGCCACAACTTCCGGCCCGAACACAACGGCACGGAATGGGATTTTGAAATTGCCGAAGAACCCGATGTGTACGGGCAATTAGACGAAGAAGACCTCTTGCGCCTGATCGCGCGGCTGCCCGACGGATACCGCGTGGTGTTCAATCTCTTCGCCATCGAAGGGTACACCCATAAGGAAATTGCAGACCTGCTCAACATCCAGGAAAGTACTTCCCGCTCGCAGTTGGTCAAAGCTCGCAAAATGCTTCAACTTTGGTTGGTAGGAGATAAAAAAATTGCTGTATGAACCGACGCCATCCCATCGATGACCTTTTTCGCCGCCGCCTGGAAAACCACAGCGTGGAGCCCCCCATGCATTTATGGGAACGCATTGAAGAAAGCCGCCGCCGGGCCGGCATCATAGCCGCGCCTTCCAAACTGTCGGGCTTCCTGATCGCAGCCTGCACGGCAGCCACGTTGCTCATACCCCGCTCCGAGTGGCGGGTAGAGGAAATTGCGCCCAACCCAACGCCGGTTCAGGCAACGGCAGCCCTCGCACCAGTGTCTGAAGCGGATATTATCCCCCCCCCGGAGGTCATCACCGAAGCAGCGGTTTCCCAGTACCAGAAGCCGGCAACAGCCCTTGATTCCCCCATTGCGCCATACCGGCAAAATGCGCCGGCAACCGGCCCTACCGGGAAAAACCATGCCATTTCATATGATACACCGCAGGAAGATACAGGATCAATTGCCGGCAATACCGGTGCTCTGGTGGAGGAGTCATTCTCCCGGAGAGCAGAGTCCTTTCCCTCCGCGCCTATACCAACCCGATCCGATTTCAGGCTCCTGACCCGTACGCGAAATTTCCCCGAAGCTTCCAAGTGCGCCACCTTCGGCAAGATCGGCCTCCGCCTGCATGTTGAACTCACCGCCTCTCCCGACCTGGCCATGCGGCAACTCGAGCCGCGCGGCAGCACATCGGAAGATGCCGCCTACGCCCAAATGAGAGAACGCAGCGAGCAACCCGATTTCAGCTACAGCTTCGGCGCGCGCATAGCCGCAAGCACCCGCTTCGGGCTTACCCTTCGCAGTGGTTTCAATTACACCCAAATCAACGAACGCCTGCGTTACGTCACCGAAACGGAAGAGCGCTTCACCATCATCAACATCATCGGTCCGGGCGGACAGATCACCGGTGTGGACACCTTGTATGAGACCATCCACCGGGAACACACCATCCAAAACCGCTACCGCTCCATAGATATTCCCGTGCTTGCGGGTTATGAATTTCCTGTGAACCGGTGGCTGCTCTCCGCACACGGCGGAATTTTGATCAATATGCTTTTCCGGCAGCAAGGCAGCATGTACCTGCCCGAAGGCGAAATGCCCGTGAGCTTTGCCTCCCTCGAACAAGAGGGCACGCCGGCATTCCGGAATCGCCTGGGCATCGGCTGGTATGCGGGAGCAGGAGTCGCTTTCAAAATCCGCCACAATCTTCAGATCATGGCCGAGCCGCACCTGCGCGCCTATCCTAAATCGTTTACCACGGCTCAGTTTGCCACTAAGCAAAGCTATACGCAGGCAGGTCTGGCGATCGGGTTGAGGTACCAGATTTGATAACAGCTTCAATGTAGTGCAGGCCGTATCTCCAAACCGTCGATGATCCTGCCTTCCTGTTCCGTCCACCATTGCAGCCGGTCATAAACTATCTGCTCGTCAAAGTAGTGCAGCGCCATCTTTACGTAGATGTTGCCGTGCTTGGCCTCCGAAGTCCAAAGCATTTTGTAAAACCGCCGCATGGCCTCATCTTCCTGCGCTTCGGCCACTAAACGGAAGCGCTCGGCGCCGCGCGTTTCTACCACGGAGGCAATGAGCAGGCGATCCAGAAAACGCTCCTCAATGCCGTTGTGCATGATCTTCAGCAGCGCTTTGATGTAGGGGTCTTCAGGTATGGAATGCAGCAGCGATACCCCGCGCTCCTGCATGATGTCGTACACCTGGCGGAAGTGGTCGAGTTCTTCAATGGCCGTCTCTATCAGTTCGGGGATGATCTCCGTGCGATCGGGATATTTGGCCACCAAACTCATTGCCGTAGCGGAAGCCTTGCGCTCGCAATCGGCGTGGTCTTGGAGAAAAGCATTGAAGTCGTTCATCACGGCAGCCACCCATTCGGGCCGGCTGGGTACGGAAATGTCGAGATTGAATTTCATTTGAACTTTTTTTTAGCCGAAGAAGGCAAACCAGGCCAATGTCAAAGCAAAAAGCACCAACTGCAAGAGTTGTACGATTACCAGCATGGCAATGGTCTTGCCCACCGCTTCGCCCCAGTTAGACTTGAAAATATGTTTGAGCGCGTATGCCAGGTACCCGTACACCAAAACCATTTGAAGGAAAGCAGCCAGAGGGGCTTTCATAACAAAGGGAGTGGTAAAAATAAATACCAGGGTTTGTACGCAGAAGATGTATATGTTCATCGCCAGGTGCTCCAAGTAGTTCAGCCGGGAAGCCCCGTAAAGCCAAAATGTAGCTCCTGCTAAAAAAGGAACGGAGCTCATGTAGGTCAGGTTGAAAAATTGCCGCACCGTGCCGAGGTAGAATTCCAGGGTTTTCAGCAATACCGGCGGAATTTCGGCTGCACCGGGCGAATTGCGGATGGAATCTGCTGCGTCAATATCGAGCGGTAGGGAACGGAAAGAGACATACGCTGCTATCGCGGTCATTAAAACCAAAAGGGAAACCGGCTTGACCAAGCGGCGCCTGTCTTCAAACAGATACTCCTCTATGGCCCCGCGCGGGTCAAATATTAGTCGCTTAAAGGTGTACGGAATGCCCTTTTCCAGGTTGAATACGGCAAATATGTCTTCCAATATCCCTTTGAAAGACAATCGCGGCACATTCGGATGTTCAGGTATTTGCATTCAATTCGGGTTTGGAATTCGATATCCGGCAGCCGCTCCGCACAACCTGCCGCAGTTTACTTCATAAGCGTTACATCCCCTTTCATCAAATGCACTTCTCCGTCAATGGTGACCACCTCCGCGAAATACACAAATACCGCAGGAGAAAGTACCCGCCCCCGGTATTTGCCATCCCAGGCATAGGAAGGATCATTCGGCGGAAAATTGTACACCTCAAAAACTGCCTCGCCCCAGCGGTCAAAGATCAAAAAAGAACGGATATGACTCACCTGCTTGCCTGAAAAAATAACAAGCCGGTCGTTGAGGCCGTCGTTGTTGGGTGAAAATGCATTGGGTACAAATACCGCAGGCCTGCGATCCACTGTTATGGCCAATTGCGCAGAAGCAGCGCATCCGTTGGCATTGGTCACTGTCACGGCATACGTCGTCGAATGCGTGGGAAGCAGGGAAACATACAGGCAACCTTCGCACACGGCAGGGGTCCAAACGACAGACGCAATATCTGCGGAGTCGAGCGTGGTCAACACCTGTAAATGCAGCGAATCCCCCAGTGCGACGCGCGCATCGCCGGATGCGAGGCCGAGGGGATCGATAACTGCTTGAACCTCTACTGGCTGTGGCAAGTCGAAACGGAGGGAGTCTTCGCAGCCGCCGGCATCGCGGGCAACAAGGTCATATATGCCCGGGCCCAGGTTGGGAAAAACCGTCTGGGTGGTAAATTCGCTCCCATTCAGGGAAAAAATGACAGGCGCGGCGCCGCCTGTTACGGATGTCACGCTTATCAGCCCGTCGTTTGCCCCGTAACAACTTATCTGCCGCAGCGCTGCCGTCAGCTCCGGCGCCGTAATTCCGGAAGTGACGACTACCTCGTCGAAGGCGCGACAGCCTGTAGCCGGGTTGATAACCTCCAATCGATACAAACCGGGCATATCCACTTCTACCATGGGCATGTCGTCGCCGAGCAGGCTACCGCCGGCAGTAGTCCAGCGATATTGTAGTCCCGGCGCCCCGCCCGTCCCGATGCTGAGCTGTGACATGTGGCAGTCCAGCACCCGGTCCGGGCCTGCATCAGCTGCCGGAAGCGGCAATAGTTCTACCGAAACGAGAGCCGTATCGCCGGGACAGGCAGCCCCGGCAGGTACGATATACCTGAATCTAAAGGCGCCTGCCGGGTTTGCCCGGGGATTGAAAACGCCCGGCCCTGGTTGAAATGCCCCGGGCGCAGGTGTAGCGCTACCCGGCGCCAAAGACCACGCGCCGCCGAAACCAGCGCCTTCCAGCAAAATGCTGAGTTGCACCGCCGTATCCGCAAAAGCGCAGATCATAGCAGGAGCAAGCGGCAAGCCTGCATTTGATGGAGATTCGACGGTAACGCTTAAAGCTCCGGGCAGGCTGACCGGGCAAAAGGGCAATGACGCATTTAGCGCAGACAAGAAACTGACCTGGACGGTTTGGGCCGGAAGAAATGCATAACTCGACCCATTGGACACATCGTATACTTCCCAGGTGTTCGTGCCGTCGCCGAGCAGCAGGTCCAAACGCGTATCCGGCGGACCGGAGACGGAAAATTGGAGCCTCGCGGAATCGCCGGCGCAAATCACCGGCTGCGCTTGAACGCCGAGATTAACTGGCGGGCATGCAAGGGTCTGGCATTCTACCGTGGCCATGGTATTGGGGCACGCCGTTGCACTGAGCGCTTCCACGGTTGCCGCAATGGAAGTTGAAGGCAGCAGGTTGGAGATCAATATGCTGGTATCGGAAGTCCATTCCGGCATCACGCCTGCCGGCAAATCAACCTGGTATGAGCTTGCGCCCGCAACAGCCGGCCATGAAAATGACATAGAACTGAAATCGGCATGACAAACAGGCGCAGGCAGGGCTAACAGCGGTTCAACCCGGATTATTGCGGTATTGGAAAGGCTTCTGCATCCGTTTTCTTCCACCTCCAACGCTACAGAATACATGCCGGGACTTGAAAAACTCAGCGAATGTGGCCCCGGCCCTTGCCCGGGCTGGACCGTCGCGCTGCCGAAGTCCCACACGAAAACAGCGCTGCCGCCGGCATTACCGGTATAAAAGACAAGCGCAGCATCCTGGGAGCATATCACGGAATCCCATTGCATAGCTGCATCCGGGGTGGCAAAAACAGGTATGGCCACGCTGTCGGCGTAAACGCATACGTCGTCGGCAAATTCGGCATGTACCCATATACTGCGCCCGGCCATGCCGTTATTGCTCTGCCACAAACCCTCGATGGAATCGGCAATTCCCTCACCATGCCAGCGCAAGGCGCCAGAAGCGGGAGCGCCGTCGAGTTGTACATTGAGCCGCAGAGTATCCACAGCCCCGGAAAGGCATATCTGTGCAGGTTGCTCAATGGCGAGCGACACGTCCGGGCAGGGCAATGTAGAACATGCGGCAGAATCGACGAGCGGGGTACAACCATTGACGGAACTGATCGCAAGCGAAAGATCAACCTGCTCGCCAGGCATCAGCCCGGATACCATGAAGCTCGTATTCGAGACCAAACCGCCGCTTTGACCGCTCAGAACAACAGCGTTTTCCAGGATGGCATTGGCCGCAAGCGACCAGGAAAAAGTCACCGATGTATAGGTAGCCTCGCAGGTAATGACCGGCGGCTCCAGGGCTGGAAACACTTCAATATCAACGCTCATCGGCGCTGTAGCGCAGCCGTTTTCCTCCACGATCAAAGAAACGGTATAGACCCCGGGTTCGGAAAAGCTCAGGCTATGGGGTCCGCGGCCTGTTCCGGGAGTTGCCGTGCCCGGACCGAAGTCCCATGTGTACGTAGCATCCGCCGAGGCATCTCCCCCGTATCCGATTTCATCCGCTTCGTACTGGCACAACTGGCTGAAATACAGCAACTTTGAAGAAGGCTGCCGGAAAACCGCTATCCAGGCGGTATCCGAAGCGGCGCATACGCCCTCAGAATAATGGGCTGCGATGGGGATCAACTGCCCGGCCATGCTCTCGTCGGGCGCCCACAATCCGCTTTGGGCATCTGCAATACCCGGACCCGACCAAAGCAGTACGCCCCCGGAACCGGGAATTTGCGCCTCCAGCGCAATGGCCGGGGAAGGCAGGCAGACCGAGGCCGGTTCCATAATATCCACCGACAATTCTGCGCAGGTCAACGCAGTGCAATCCACGATGACTTCCGCATCCGGGCATTCGGATTCCGTGCTCGCCGTAAGCCTCACCCGCACTGCCTGCCCCGGTATCAGGCCGCCGATAAAGAAGCTGGTATCGGAAGTAAAGGCGCCGGCAGGCCCTTCCTCTACCCATGCTTCCAACATGTTCCCATCCGGCAAACTGTTCCAGGTCAGTTCCACTTCCGTAAGGCCCGGATTACATATCACCTGGGGTATTTCAGGCTGGGGGATGATCCGTATCTCGCTCGTAAAGGGCGGCGAGGTACAAGGGCCTTCTTCCACCACGAGAGCAATGCTCCGCAAACCCGGCGAAGACCAAGTCAAAGCATATGGCCCCGCCCCGCTGCCTCCGGCGATTGCCGCATCTCCAAAATCCCAGTTGTAAACAGCCGAAGGCCCTGCCGTACCGGAAAAAGTTATTGTTGCAGTACCGGCAATGCATAGCGTGGAATCATGCGTGAATGCCGCTACCGGCTGCTCCGCCACCACTACGACGGCAGAGTCAATGCCCGCGCAATTGTCGAGGGTGTAGAAATAATATACCGTATGGGCCCCGGGGCCCGCGAGGGCCGGCTGAAAATCGCCGGTTGCTGCATCGGCAATACCCGGCCCGTTCCATATTCCCGTTCCAGTGGAATCCGGTACGGCCACCTGCAAGGAAACCGGTGGGGCGCCGGGGAAAAGACAGACCGTGTCCAATGGCTGGATTTGAACCGGCAGAGCCGCACAGGAAAACGTAACGCAGGTAAGGGTATCGCTCCACACCGGCGGGCACGGCCCATCAGGAACGACTTGTACCAGCACTTGCACGCTCTCGCCGACACCCAAGTCCTGAAAGGAAACCGATGTGGCTGTGGCCGCTGATGGGGTTTGGCCGCTGAGTACCTGTACAGACGGTACGCCGGCAAGCGGGGGCCATTGTATCTCAATGGAATTGCCGGTAATGAAGCTGCAAAAAGGCGCCGGAGCAGGCGGAGTCTCTTGCAAAAACAAGCTTCCGGAAGTTGCGCTTTGACAGCCCGGCGCGCCGGCCGTATAAACAATCAGATGGGCGCCCGGCGGCAAAGCGCCTGGATCGAGAACACTTGCAGGCTGTCCGTTGACCGTCCACGTACCGCCCGGCGTGGATCCGGGTAACAGCCAGGTATTCAGATTAAAGGAAGCATCGGTGCTGCAAAGGGAGTCGGGCCCGTTCCAGGCGGAAACAGGCAATGGGTTTACAGTTATGAATTGAGTGGAGGAGGCGATACAAGGAAAGGCGCCCACCTGGTAAGTAACCGAATACGTGCCCGGCCCCAGGGTGGCAGGGTCGAAAATGAAAACCGGGTTGCCGGCTATACTCCAGGCGCCGCCCGGTGTGGCGCCGGCATCGAGCAGGTTGTCAAGCGCAAAAGCCGGGGCTGAGACGCACAGTGGCGGCGGCGGCGTCCAGTTTGGATCGGGTAGCGGAATGATCTCAACAACTTGCGTGATGGAGTTGTCGCAAGGGGGTATGCCCAGCGAGTAGGTCACCAAATGAAGCCCCACACCCAACGCGGCCGGCTGAAAAATGGAAGCAGGCGCGCCATTGACCGTCCACTGCCCATTGGGGCTTGTACCTGGAAAAAGCAGCGAATTCAAGGCAAAGGGCGCAGCGTTGACACATATCACACCGGGGTGGGCCCATTCCGGCGATGGCAGGGTCTGGATGACGATCTGCTGGGGGTTGTTGGCAGTACATGGAGGATTGCTGAGTGAATAGCTGACCGTATGAGAGCCCGGCCCAAGTAAGAGAGGATTGAAAAACGACCCGGCAACGCCGTTTATGGTCCAAATCCCGCCCGGCGTAGCGCCGGGGGCAAGAAGCGCGTCCAGCAGGAACCCGGGCGAGAAGGGGCACAGTCCTTGGGGGGGCGCCCAGTTCGCGTTGAGGTCCACAACCTGTACGGTCACCTGTGCTGTTTCCTGGCAAACGGGGCCGAAGAAGATGTCGTCCAATGCAAAATCGTTACCTCCTGTCTGGGTGTTTTGGTTCACGATGCAAATGGTGGCAGAAACAGCCCCTCCGGAGTTCCAGAGCTGAAAGAACTGCGTCCACTGGCAGGTGGCCGAGGGCAGGGTGAAAGGGCTTCCGAGCAAGCCGCCGTTGATGGAAATTTGCAGGATAGCCGGGGAATTGGAGACTACCGAGGTCGCCCAGGCGCCAAATGCATAGTTGGTGTTAGGCGTGACGTTCACGGTTTGGCACCACACATCCTGATTGGGGGTGCCCGCTCCGTTGACTACGAGCATATTGCCGCCCCCGGTATGGTCGCCGCAACTGGCAAATGCCGTGTGCGTAAGATTGGGGTTGGTGGCCACTGCAAAAGTGCCTTCGTTGGACAAAATCCCCCAGGGGCCGCCGGTGCCCGGCACGTAATTGCTTGAAAACCCCGTAAGGCCGGCGCTGAAATCTCCATTTTGGATCAGATTTTCTGTGCCAAGCCCCGTGACCGTAAGGGTGTAGGTGGTCGTCTGATTTACCGTGGCGCTGGTATTGGGGCTGTTGGGGTTGCTTAGCCCGGTAGCAGGGCTCCACACCGCACTGAGGTAAGGGCCGCTCACGCTTGCGCCGAGGTTGACCGTTTGGCCCGGGCCGCAAAGCGTGATGTCGGGGCCTGTACTCACGCTGAAACTGCAAGCCGGGTAATCCGGCGGAATTGCTTTTTCTCCGCCCCATGCCGGGACTGCTCCTACCAACCAACAGAACACCAAGAAAAAGAGGGTACCGGCATATTTCATATCACTACCTTTCTGTTTGGCCAAAGGTAGTTATTTTCAATAAGCGGCAACTTTCTTTGAGAAAAACTGTGAACCCCGGGTGCTATTTCAAGCTGAACAGATCGGTGACTCCCGGCACTCTGCCCACGTTGAATCCCTCGGCGAAATCAAATCCTGCGCCCCGTCCGTAAGCCCGGGCCTTGGCGTAGAGGAAATCAATAAAATCCGCCCCGGAAATGGGCGTTGACAACTCGCCGGCGTATTGGTCTTGCGCATTGGGGTCGTAAAATTGAGACCTGAAGGTTTTCACCAATTCGATCTTTTTTTCCATCCAGGGAGATATGTCCACCACGAAATCGGGTTTGAGGTTTCGATCCTGGATATAGTGATATACCGCTTGCGGGCGCCAACGCGCCTGCGGCCGGCCCTGCTCGTCGTTGGTGATCACTTTGGCCAGGCCGGAATAAAAGCAGGCATCAGCTACCAGTTTGGCCGCCCGGCCATGATCGGGGTGGCGGTCATCTAATGCATTGGCCAGCACAATATCCGGCTGATGCAGGCGGATGATGTGAATTATTTTGAGCAAGGCCTCTTTGGAATACGTGAAAAAGCCGTCCTCCAGGCCGGTATTTTTTCGAAACACCGCCCCCATGAGCCTTGCGGCCTCGGCGGCTTCCCGGTCGCGGATTTCGGCACTGCCGCGCGTGCCCAGCTCTCCTCGCGTGAGGTCGAGCAGGCCCACGGTTTTGCCCTGTGCGATATGCCGCAGCAAGGCGCCGCTTGCACTGAGTTCCACGTCATCGGGATGAACGCCTACGGCAAGTATGTCAATTTTCATGCTATGTCGTTTTGGCACTGGAAACCATAATGGCAATCGCCTGGTTTAAGTGCTGACAAAAAGTTGGTTTATGCGCCGCAATACTTTATCCTTTATCCTTTATCCTTTATCCTTTATCCTTTACCCTTTAACCTTTATCCTTTACCCTTTTTCCTTTTTCCTTTTTACTTTAACCCTGTTCCTTCCCGCCTGCACCCCATCCCCCTACCGCCAGGGCGAGAGCCTCTACAAAACCCACTGCGCCTCCTGCCACATGGACGACGGGCTTGGCCTGCGCGGGGTGATCCCTCCTGTGGCCGCCTCCGACTATATAGCCCGCGATCCGGCTTACATGGCCTGTATAATACGCTACGGGCTGGCCGGAGAGATCGTTGTGAACGGCACGGTTTACAACCAGCCGATGGAAGGCATCCCGCAACTCAGCGAATTCCAGATCGCCAATATCATAAACTATATCAACAGTTCCTGGGGCAACGACTTCGGCTTCGTCTCAATGCCGCAGATCCAACGGCAACTGGAGGGTTGTGCTGCACAAGAGGGCGACTAAAACGAAACACACCTTGCCGTTCCCGGATTATTTCCGCATGGCTTTCCATGCATTGATCAGTCCATTGGTGGAGGCGTCATGGCCGCTTACGGGCGCATCGTCCCGAAGCTCCGGCAGTATTTTGTTCGCCAGCTGTTTCCCGAGTTCCACCCCCCATTGGTCAAAGCTGAATATATTCCAGATGATACCCTGCACGAATATCTTGTGCTCATAGAGCGCTACCAGGCTGCCGAGGCATCGCGGAGTGATCTTTTTCAAAAGAATGGAATTGGAAGGCCGGTTTCCGGGAAACACCTTGAATGGCAGCAGAGCGGCTATCTCTTCAGGCGGCTTGCCGGCCGCCTTCAGCTCCGCTTCCGCTTCGGCGGGCGTTTTGCCCAGCATCAGGGCTTCGGTTTGGGCAAAAAAGTTGGACAGGAGCAAGGTGTGATGATCGCCCACGGGGTTGTGGCTGATGGCCGGCGCTATGAAGTCGCATGGTATCAGCTTGGTGCCCTGGTGGATGAGTTGGTAAAAAGCGTGTTGCCCGTTGGTGCCCGGTTCACCCCAGATGACGGGGCCGGTTTGGTAGTTGACCGGCTGGCCGGAGCGGTCGGTGTTTTTGCCGTTGCTCTCCATGTTGCCCTGCTGAAAATAAGCCGGGAAACGGTGCAAATACTGGTCATAAGGCAAAATAGCCTCCGTTTCGGCGCCGAAAAAGTTGTTGTACCAAATGCCGATGAGCGCCAGCAATACAGGCATGTTCGTTTCAAACGGCTCCCTGCGGAAGTGGAGGTCCATAGCGTGAAAGCCCTCCAACAGCTCTTCAAACCTCTCGAAACCGATGCTGAGCGCAATAGACAACCCGATTGCCGAAGTAAGGGAATACCTGCCTCCCACCCAATCCCAGAATTCAAACATGTTTTCCGGTGCAATGCCGAAGGCTTGAACGGCCTTGTTATTGGTTGAGACCGCTACGAAATGCTTTGCCACATGGCTCTCGGCGCCGGCAGCCTTTAAGAACCATTGCCGGGCACTGAAGGCATTGGCCATGGTCTCCTGTGTGGTAAAGGTCTTGGAGGAAATGATGAAGAGCGCCGTTTCAGGATTTACCCTCCTGAGCGTTTCGGCGATGTGCGTGCCGTCCACATTGGAGACGAAATGCGCCCGAATGCCGTCTTTCCAGTAAGGCCGCAATGCTTCCGTCACCATCACCGCTCCGAGGTCGGAGCCGCCTATGCCGATGTTGACGATGTCGGTGATAGCCTTGCCGGTATAACCCCGCCATGTGCCGGAGTGAATTTTTTCGCAGAAAGCCTTCATTTGTTCCAGCACGGCGTTTACCGCCGGCATCACGTCCCGGCCATCCACCCAAACAGGCGCATTGGAGCGGTTGCGCAGGGCGGTATGCAATACGGCGCGGTCTTCGGTTTCGTTGATCTTTTCACCCTGGAACATCATCTCTATCGCTTCCGGCACGCCGGTTTCCCGGGCCAATTGCAGCAGCAGCGAGAGGCTTTCTGCGGTTATGATATTCTTGGAGTAGTCGAGCAGCATATCTTCAAAACGGAGGGAAAAACGATTGAAACGCTCTGGGTCTCGGGCGAAAAGCTCGCGCATATGCACCGCTTTTATGCCCTGGTAATGGGATTCCAAAGCGGCCCATGCGTCAGTTTGGGTGGGGTTTCGGCGCGGAAGTACCATCATTGCATAGATTTTTTGAACTGCGGGGCAAAAGTAGGTGGAAATAGGGAAATGCATTCGACAAGTTTGATGTGCATAGCCGGGTGGAGTTGATCCACAAGCTGAAGGAGATGAATAAGTGAGTACAGGGGAAGCCTGGAGAACTTCCGGTTACCCCCTCACGTGCAGGGGAGCTAACCCCATTCCAAAAACCTGCGCACCTCCTCCGCGCCTTTTCCGATAACGCCTCCAACTCCCCCGCCTCCACCAGTCCCTCCCACCCTTGCTGTACCGGCAAAAAAATCAAAAGGCCTCCGCCTGCATTTTTATATGCTCCAGTACGCGCAGATGTATTTTATGGATGATGTGATCGCTCCACCACCTCCAGTAGAAATCGGGTTGGATGCGGTGACCGTACCAGGTAGTCCCTTCCAAAAGGGTGTTGCCGTTGGGCAGGGCGGTGAGTTTGAATTGCCCGCGTTTGGAGAGAAAATACCCATCTAAATGCGGAGCGTGAATATGTCCCCAGGGGCTGAGTTCTTGAAGCGGTTCGGGTTGTTCTACCACATCGAAGGCGAGCAAATGAGGCTCATCCCATGCCGTAATGGGTTCAACGAAAGCACCGGTGCTGAAATGGCAATACCGGACGGCGCCCACCCCGGAACCTTCAATGACGGCATGAGTGGGATAAGCGATACCCATGCGGAACAACCGTTCAGATGGAGCGTCTATCGGCGGAAACTCCACCACGTTTTGCCACACCGTCAATGGGTCTGCTTGTATTTCTATGGCGGTCACTACCGGTTTTATCTCAAGATCACTTGATCTTTCCATCCACATGGTAAGCGGGATGATGCCGATGAACGCCAACATGCCGGAGGGAGCTTTTCCCGGCGCGCGTTTCAGGATGACCAAGCCGGCCAATACGCCCAATATAGTGAGGATAATGCCCAGTGGAGCGGCCATGAGCAGGCAATAAGCGCCTTCGAGTGCCGACAAGAGCAATCCCAACGCATAGAGGGCCAACGCTGAGAAGCTGAGGAGGAATGCCCGTTTGGCCGTGACGCCTTTGCTGTAGCCGTACATGACCGTGGTGCCCAGGCCGATAAGAAGGGGCACGAGCACGAATAGTCCCCAGCCGTAGGTTTCTATTCCTCGGATACTAAACACGGTGAGCAAGCCGGCTACAGCAGCATTGGCGATAACAGCTACCCCGGCGCGCTCGCGGTTGTTGTCGGGAAGGATGCCATAAAATAGCTTCATGGTGTAGTTAATTGTGGTTTGTGTGTGAAGTACCGGCGACATCAGTCGCCCGCGCATGTTAGGCGACTTAAGTCACCCGCACAATTAAAACCCCCAAAATACGCACGCTCACCACCTTGTACTCCGGGCAATGGGCGATGCTGTCGTGTACATCAGAAGTGACGTTGTTCACCATCAGTTCCGGGAAGTGGAAGGTAGTGCTGAGGATGCCGGGCTTCACCTCGTCGGTAAGCAGGGCTTTTACCTTGCACTCGCCGCGCGCGCTTTCGATGCGCACCCAGTCGCCGTCGGAGATGCGTTTGGCTTTGGCATCCTTCGGGTTGATGAGCAGCACGTCTTCGTGTACGATTTGCACGTTGGGCGTGCGGCGCGTCATGGTGCCGGCGTTGTATTGCTCCAACACGCGGTTGGTGGTGAGAATGTAGGGATAATCCTGCGCGTAGTCGAGGATTTCGCGGGTTTCCACATATTCGCGGAAGATGAAGCGGCCTTTGCCCCGCTTGAAGGTCTCCAGGTGCAGGATTTTGGTATCCGTGCCGTCGGGCGCTACGGGCCATTGCTTGCCGTTGTCGCCGAGTTCGTCCCAGCGCACACCGGCGAAGAAAGGCACGATCTGGCTGATCTCCTCCAACATGCCCTTGGCAGTATAGGGCCGCTGCGGGTAGCCGAGGCGGTTCATCATCTCCACCAGTATCTGCCCATCGGGCTTGCATTCGCCGATGGGGTCCACCACCTTTTGCACGCGCTGAATGCGGCGCTCGCCATTGGTGAAGGTGCCTTCTTTTTCCAAGAAGGAAGCGCCGGGCAGCACCACGTGGGCGTACTTGGCGGTTTCGGTCATGAATATTTCCTGCACTACCAGGAGATCGAGCGATGAAAGGGCTTTCACCACGTGGTGCGTATTGGGATCGCTCTGCGCCATGTCTTCGCCCATCACCCAGAGGGCTTTGAGCTTGCCTGCCAGCGCGGCGTCGTACATTTCGGGGATGGTGTAGCCCACCTTGTCGCTCATGGTTGCGCCGTAGAATTCTTCATACTTGGTCCGCACCTGCGGGTCGGTCACGTCTAAGTAGCCGGCTCCCTGGTAGGGCTGCGTGCCCATATCGGCCATACCCTGCACATTGTTCTGGCCGCGCAGCGGATTGACGCCGCAGCCGGGCTTGCCCACGTTGCCGGTGATCATGGCAAGGTCGGCGATGAGCATCACCGTATAAGTGCCCTGGTAGTGTTCCGTTACGCCCAAGCCGTGGAACGACATGGCTAATTTTGCGGAAGCATAGGTGATGGCGGCAGCCCTTGCCTGCTCGCGCGGCACGCCGGAGACGGCTTCCAACTCGTCAATGTTAAGGTTCAGGATGCCTTCGCAGAACTCATCGAAACCCTCTGTGCGCTTGGCGATGAAGTCCTTGTCCATCAAATTTTCTTTGATGATGTAGTAGAGCATCATGTTCAGCACGGCCACGTTGGTGCCGGGGCGGAGTTGCAGGTGGTGGGTCGCATATTGGGCGATTTCCGTGCGCCGCGGGTCTATTACGATGAGGGGCGTGCCCTTCATGGCCTTTTGCTTGAGCTTGGCCCCGGTGACGGGGTGCCCGGCGGTCGGGTTGGCGCCGATGATCATAATGCATTCCGTCAGCTTCAGGTCGGCAATGGAGTTGGTCGCCGCGCCGGTGCCGAAGGTGCGCTGCATGCCGAGTGCCGTGGGCGAGTGGCATACGCGGGCGCAGCCGTCTATGTTGTTGGTGCCGAAGCAGGCGCGGATGAACTTCTGCATGAGGTAGTTCTCCTCGTTGGTGCAGCGACTGCTGCTGATGCCGGCAATGGCATCGCCGCCGTGCTTTTCCTTGATCTCGGTAAGGCGGGTAGCTAAGTAGTCATACACTTCGTCCCAACTGACGCGCTCCAATTGCCCGTTTTTGCGGATCATGGGATATTGCAGGCGTTCGGGGTGTTTGTAAAACGCGAATGCGTAGCGGCCTTTGAGGCAGGTGTGACCGGAGTTGACTTCCGCATCCCAGGGCGCTTGTATGGCCATTACCTTGCCACCGTTTACCTTCACTTCCAGGTTGCAGCCCACGCCGCAGTAGGTGCATACGGTGCGCACCTTTTTGTCGGCCACTACGGACTTGGACTCGTAAATATCGCTGATGGCCGAGGTGGGGCAGGCCTGTGCGCAAGCGCCGCAGGACACGCAGTCCGAATCGAAGAAGGACTGGTCCATGCCCTTGATGATCTTGCTGTCGAAGCCGCGGCCTGCCACGCTGAGCACCAATTGGCCCTGCACTTCGTCGCAGGCGCGCACGCAGCGGTAGCACATGATGCACTTTGACAAGTCGGAAGTCATGTAAGGGTGGCTCAGGTCTTTGGTTCGGTCCAAATGCGTTTTTCCTTCCGGGTAGCGCACCTTGCGGATGCCCACCTGGGCAGCCACGTCCTGCAACTCGCAGTTGCCGTTCACCTCGCAGGTGAGGCAGTCCAGTGGGTGGTCAGTGAGCACCAATTCTATGAGATTGCGGCGCAGCTTTTGCACGCTTTCGGAGTCGGGATAGATCATCAACCCCTCCTCGATGGGCGTATGGCAGGAGGCCACGGTTTTGGGCGTGCCGTTGCCCTGCCGGGCGATCTCTACGCTGCACACGCGGCATGCGCCGAACGGCTCTAAGTTGGGCGCATCGCAGAGGGTGGGTACGTGCTTTTCACCCAGATGACGCTTGAGGAAAGCGAGGATGGTTTCGCCTTCGCGGATTTCATAAGCTTGGCCGTTGATGAATGCCGTTTTGACGGCTACAGCGGCGGCGGATTCTTTGGTCAGGATTGCGGATGTCATGGTCAAATCTTTTTTTGCATAGAGCAGAGTGCATAGAGCATAGAGTAAGTCAATCTATTTTAAGGAGTTGCTGTAAGTTTGGATTCTTCTACTCAATACGTCGAGGCGAGTGAAGAATGCTTCCTTTTGTTCTGTTGAAATGAGATTTTCATTCAACAAAATCACCAGAATATTGGCAGCTTCAAAGCACTCTCTCCTGGCGTATCGCAAAAGCTGCTGCTGTTCTTTGGCGAGAGAAGTGCCGGTGCTTTCAGCAATATTGTTGGGTACACTCATTCCGCAGCCGCGCAATTGGTCTGCAAATCGGAACAGCTTCCTTTCTTCCAAAGCATTCGCAATTTTAAACAGTTCAGAAGCAATAGCGATCGCCTCTTTCCAGATATCCAAATCTTCGAATCGAAATTTCGCCATGAAACAACATTTTTATTCTTTACAAAAATCTGCCCTATGCCCTTCGCCCTCCCCACGCCCGCGGCGTGGTCATCGGGACTGCGCTTCGCTTGTATGCTCTCTGCCCTCCCGATTTCGTTCCTCATCGGGACTGCGCTACGCTTGTATGCTCTATGCTCTATGCTCTCTGCCCTATGCCTGAAAAAATGGTCCCAACTCCTCTTTAAAATACGCCAGCGCATTCCGTACCGGCAACGGAATGCCGCCTCCGAGGGCGCAAAGCGAGCCTTTGGCCAAAGTTTCCACTAAGTCATTAAACAGCTCAAGGTCAATTTTGTACGATTCGTGCTGGGCTTTGTGCAGCATTTCCTTGCCGCGCACGGAGCCGATACGACAGGGAAAACACTTGCCGCAGCTTTCGTGAGCCGTAAAGGCGAACAAGTGCTCCAGGTACTGCACCATCGGGTATTCCTCCGGGACGCCGATGATGGAGGCATGGCCGAGCAGGAAGCCCTGCTGGGCGAAGGACTCGAAGTCAATGGTCAGGTCGGGAATCTTGTGCACGGGCACGAGACCTCCGAGCGGGCCGCCGATGTGCAGGGCTTTGACCGGCCTTCGGAAGCCGCCGCCGAGGGTTTCCACTGCTTTGGCCAAGGGCGTACCCATATCCACCTCGTACAGGCCGGGCCGGTGGAAAGAGCTGTCCAATGAAAGTAACTTGGTGCCCGAGGAGCGCTGCGTTCCGATCCTGGCGAAGGCCTCGCCGCCCTGGGTGAGGACGAAGTACAGGTTGGCTAAGCTCTCCACGTTGTTCACCACGGTGGGCTTGCCGAAAAGGCCTTCCTGCGCGGGATAGGGCGGCCGCACCCGCACTTCGGGGCGTTTGCCTTCAATAGATTGCAGCAGTGCGGTTTCTTCTCCACAGATGTAGGCCCCTTGCGCCTTGATGAGTTTGAAATGGAAGCTGAAACCGCTGCCGAGCAAGTTCTCACCGTTCAGCCCGGCGGCAGTGAGCGCCGCGATGGCTTCCTGCGTCACGGCAATGGACTCCGGATACTCTGCACGGATGTAAATGACGCCCCGCTCCGCCCCTGCGGCATAGCCGGCAATGAGCATGCCCAGCAATACGGCATAGGGCTGCTGCTCCATCAGGTAGCGGTCGGAAAACGCGCCGGGGTCGCCCTCGTCGGCGTTGCAGACGATGAATTTGGGCGTGCCCGGCGCTTTGCGACAGGCATCCAACTTGAACCCCATCGGGAAGCCGGCGCCTCCCCTACCCCGCAGGCCGGAGGTTTTGATGGTTTGCAACAACGCTTCCGGCCCGGCCTTGAACATGGCTGCAATGGCGGCCTTGCATTCCTCCAAAGCTGGAAACGGCGCGGTGAGTATGGGCGTGCCGATGTGGGCTACGCGGTAGTCGTCCATGCCGTCGGTGAGGGTACCGCCGGCGATCTCTGCGACATCGGCTGCAGATTTGGCGGAGTAGTTTTGCCCGTTGAGATGGAAAGCGCCGTTTTCGTGGCAGCGGCCGAGGCAGCACATTTCGCCTATCTCGTTGGGTTGGAAGTGCTTCGACAATTCCGCCCGCACGGCGTCTTGCGTACCGGCCAGCAGGCAGGCGCTGCCGTTGCACACATATACCTTCTTGCCCTGGTTTTCGGCCCTCGTGAAGTCGTAAAACGAGGCCGTGCCATACACGTTGGCATTGCCGACGAGGAACTCGTCCGCCAGGCGGGCCATGGCTTCCTTGTCGGTAGCGCCGCTCTCTTCGGCGAGGTTGGCGATGCGCTCGAAGAGGTTATTGGTCAATCCTTTGCCTTTTCTGGCCGCCAGTGCGGTAAGATTTTTGGACATGGGCGTTCTATTTGGTTCGGAAACTGAACGCTAAGGTAGGAAAATTTACGCTTAAAGACGCTGGTTTTTATGATTGGTAAATATGCTGCCTGCAAAGCCGCCTGCGCGCAAGGTAACATCCGTCGCCGGCAGGCCGCAGCATGCGCGCCGGGTGTCATCTGGCGCAGCGTGGCGCCCAAGCCACACCACCCAACCCCAAGGGTTGTCGCGCCGTAGGCGCCTACTAACGAAAGAAAGGTACTGGTATTGCCGACAAGAATTGATGGCATGGCCAGCCCGCATGGAGAGGGCTTCTCGCCACCCAGTGACCCTGGGAGAGAAACCCTCTCCCCCCGGTGCAGGCAGGCAGCTGTCAACGCATCCTGTTTCTTGACGCTGAAAGACGCTGGTTTTTATGATTTGTTATGTTTGGTTTTGGACAGCGAGGGATATTGAACTTAATACTCGACTATGCGAGCCGGGGAAAAAGCGAAGCAACAAAACCTTCGGGCACTCAGGCCTTACCAATACTGCAAGTTGACGCAACTTTTACAGTTTGCCTCTCCATTCAAATTGCGCCCCATTGATTTATTTCGTAATTTTGTATTGAATAATTTATTGTAAACCTCAAAAAATAACAAAAATGGCAACCTCAAAAAAAGAGACCGTACAACCATGTATTACGGCTTGCACCAAGGTCATCACGCTCATGACAGACCATGAACTGCCCCCCAGCGTTGGTATCAGTTTGCCTCCCTACACCAACATCAATGGGTATCGATACATCAATATTTTCGTCAAGTTCACCCAGGAAACTGCCGATGAAGCACCTGTTGACCTGGGGGTCGTCTTCGCCTTTGATGCGCAAGGCACGATGGGGGCAAGAAGGTATGTGAATCTTGAAGATAATCTCACGGCGCCGCAGAGCACCAACATAATCTCGGTGTCGGGACGAGGTAGCTGGCTCGGCAATCCTCACAACATCAGTTCCTTTGTTGCCCGCCTTCCGGTCATGGGGCCTTTTGTAGAAGTTTTCCTCTTCAACCAGGCGCCGAAAAAAAGAAAAGTCAGCGTATGGGCTTACCTGGTAGCGTAGGGAGAAAGGTCCGGTGCCTCTCAGGCGGGAGGTTTACACCTCGCGCCTTTTATAGGGTGGGTTCTCTCGCCCTGTCTTGGTGTGGATGCGTTTCTTGACAGCCTGGCGGGAGCAATATTGCCCAGCCGCGGCATCTCTCACCGCCCCTCAATCCGCCAGCGCTTCACACCCGTTTTTGGGGATGCGGCGAGGTGATAAGACTTTTTGCGGGGCAGGATGACCAGTCCTAACCCAAGTACAGCGCCGCCCAGGACGATCTTGTCGCTGGTGCGGCGGGCATCATTGTTGAGCATAGGGGCGGTAGCTACGCTGTGGAGAAAAGTGGCCATGAGCACCAAACCACCTACGCCGCGAAGGATATCGGGGTTGCCCTTTTGGACGGAAAGAACTTGTGCAGCCGGCACCGCAAAAACGGCATCCTGGCCGGGCGGGCAGCAGTAATTGACGCTGACGAGTTTAAAAAGCCCTTGTTCGTCAGCGTAATAGCGGCTTTCCAATTTGGCTTCCATTTCAATAGAGTCGCCCCTGAAACCCAAAAACCTGCCGGTGTAGTCGTGATAGGTTTCTTTCGATTGCAAAGAAGAGGGCGTGTTCAGGCGAACCGTAATTTCAGAATCGGGGCCGATCTTGCGTGTTTGCGTGCCGTTCAGTTGCCGGAGCTGTAATTGGGCAAGGGCAGGCAGGGCCATGCATGCGGCGAGGAATAGAATGAGGAGCTTCTTCATGGCGGCAAGGAGTTTTTTCGGAGCGAATATACACCAATCTTGAAACGCCTTTTCTTTCCAGTGGGGATTTTTCTACTCCCCCTTTTTGTTCGTCCTTTTTTGAAGACGCTATCCATTTTTTTCAATTTTCAGAATAAACCCCTTGCCGTGCAAGTTCTCTATTTCAATGAGATACTCCGGATCGACGGATAGGTATTTGCGGAGTTTGGTGATGAATACATTCATGCTTTGCTTGGTGAAATAGTCGTCGTTCTGCCAAATTTTCAGCAAGGCTTCCTCGTGCCGCAATACTTCATTGCGACGCTCGCAGAGCAGTTGGAGCAGTTCGGCTTCTTTGGGGCTGAGCCGTTGCTCCGTTCCATGCAGGGCGAGGGTGCGCCGCTCGAAATCGAAGGCAAAGCTGCCGATGGGATATGTTGTCTCGGCAGGTACCGGCGAGCCGTTGTTGCGCAACAGCACATTTACTTTCAGCAGCAAAATCTCCGGATCGAAGGGCTTGACCAAGTAATCGGAGGCGCCGGTTTGGTAGCCTTTTATTTGATCCTCCTTCAAACCCTTGGCCGTGAGAAACACAAACGGGGTGTCTTTGCGGCTGCCGGTAATAGTTTCCGCAACACTGAAGCCATCCATGTTGGGCATCATCACATCTAAGATACATAGGTCAAAATCGCTTTGGCGAAATGCCTGCGCCGCTCGCTCGCCGTCGGGGCAGAGCGTGATGGCAAAGCCGTTCATTTCGAGAAAGATTTTGAGCATCATTCCGAAATTGGCGTCGTCTTCCGCGATAAGGATGCGCTTTTTCATTTCAGAAAGGTAAAAATATTGAAAATATGCTGCCCTGCCCCGGTTTGCTGCTCGCCTGTACCCGGCCGTTGTGTTTTTCCACTACTTCCTTTACGTAGCTTAGTCCCAAGCCGAAACCTTTTACATTGTGAATATTGCCCTGCGGTACCCGGTAGAACTTGTCGAATATCAAGGGCAGGTGCTCCTTCCCGATACCGATGCCTTTGTCTGCTACGCGAATGACTAAACCGGCCTCGCTACTTTCGGTACTCAACGTGATGTCAAGGGTATCGCCGGCGTATTTCACAGCGTTGTCGATAAGGTTGGAAACGGCGTTGGTCAGGTGAAACTCGTCGCCGTTGACCTCTGCCCGCGCGGCATTCAGTTTGCGGTGTATGACGCCCCGGCCCTCTATTTTTATTTCAAAGGCATCGGCCACCGTGTTCAGGACGGCGTGAAAGTTTACCGGTTCTTTTTTTAGTTCGAGGGCTTTACTTTCCGAGAGTGCCGTTTGCAGCACCCGTTCCACCTGGGAGTTGAGGCGCTTGTTTTCGTCGCGGATCACTTTGGTAAATTGCAGGATGTGCTCCGGCTGCCGGATCGTTTGTTCGTTTTCGATATTGGCTACGGCAAAAGCAATGGTGGATATGGGCGTTTTGAACTCGTGAGTCACATTATTGATAAAATCATTCTTCAATTCCGACAACTGCTTTTGCCGGAAAATGACCCGCAGTGCCAGCCAAAAACCGCACAGTGAAACGGCGATCAAGCCCAACGAAGCCGCCGCAGGCCAGGCTAAGGCGCTCGCCAGAAGGCGATTGCGCCTGGGAAACCACAGGCGCATCTCTTCGAACGCGTTGAAATCGAACCGGTAAGAGGAATCGGTTAAAAAGGCGCTATCCGCTTCGGGCGCCAGCCAGGAGAAGTGGCGCCGGTTTTTATGATAAAAGCCAATTTCCGCTCGGGTTGAAACGTTATTCGCCGCCAATTGGCTGCGGATGAGCGAGTCCAAAGGAAAAATCTGGGCGATGCTGAGGCTGTCCTCATTGCAATCGGCGCAGTATTGAATGGTGCGGAACAGGTAGAATTCGCGCAGGCGCTTGTTCTCTGCCCTTCGGGTAGCCTCCAGTTCGTCCTTGAATTTCAGGAATTGCTCCTTGCGGATAGCCGGGAGCAGGGTATCCGGTTCGAAGTCGAGCATGGGATATACCTGCGCGCTTTGCGCGATCATGAAGGTGAAAGTGCTGTCGGCGTTGGTGTATAGCGCGTTGAAGGAGGCAATGTCCTCAGGGGAGGAGATATGGCTGTTCCATTGTGCATAAATGCTGAGCGTTTGGCCGGCGGCGCGCTGCACATTGTAGTCGAAGTTTTCCAGGCTCTGCCGGTATTGCCGGTACAAAAAGGCGCTTTGCAGCCCGATCATTCCGATTGAAGAGATGCCCATGAGCAAAACAACCACCTTGTAAATCCCTGCATTCATGGCCTCAAAACTAAGCCTTTGCAGCAGTAACAACCGGATATTTTAGTTTTTGTTAAGCCTTTTTAATTACCATTTAAGCAATGGCCCCAGCGCGGTCTAAACTTGTAACAAAGCGGTTTAATTTTTCCTTCAGCCGCATTTATACTTTCCTTCATCTATTTTGGAGCGTATGGCCTGTAATTTTGCAGCATCATTGTTCACCAAAAAATTGAAAGACCATGAGAACTTTGCTTTTGCTGCTTGCAGCCGTATTCGTTTTCGCCGCCCGCCCGGCTTCTGCCCAAACCGAAAACACCTTGCTGTGGGAAATTTCGGGCAAGGGGCTGAAAAAGCCATCCTACCTTTTCGGTACCTTCCACGTCCTCTGCCCGGATGATTTGATCATGACCGATGCCGTTCGCAACAAACTCAATGCCGCTCAACAATTGGTACTCGAACTCGATTTCGACGACCCCAACCTCATGGCGGAAATGCAGCAGGGAATGGTTTTTCCGGATGGAAAAACTACCAAGGACTACCTGACGGAAGCAAATTACCAATTGGTAAGCCGTTTCTTCGAGGATAGCCTCGGCATGCCCTTTGAGCAGGTTGCAGCCATAAAGCCTTTTATGCTCTCTACATTTTTGTACCCGAAATACCTCGGCTGCCGGCCGGCTTCCTGGGAACTGACCTTAGTGCAAATGGCACAAGCTCAGAATTTGGAAGTTCTCGGCCTGGAAACCCCGCAACAGCAATTAGCCGTGATGGATAAAATGAGCTTCGAGCAGCAAGCTGCACTGCTCGTGGAAAGCATAACCGACTACGAGGGTATGAAAAAGATGACGGCAGACATGCTCCAGTTGTACAAAGACCAGAAAGTTGAGGAAATGTACCGCTCTGCCGGCAGCTACTTTGCCCAATTGGAAGCCATCGAAAAGGCGATGCTGGAAGACCGCAACCGCGCATGGATCCCCCAGATGGAAAAACACGTGAATACCCTGCCGACTTTCTTTGCCGTAGGCGCAGCGCACCTCGGCGGTCGGAACGGCGTCATATCCCTGCTGCGCAAAAATGGATACACGGTCACAGCGGTACCCAATGTGGATGATGCTGGTTCACATGCGGCGGTCTCCTCCCATGCCCAACTCCTCGTCCGCAAATGGCGCATACACGAAAGCTCCATTCCCCAAACCCTGGAAGATATTCTCGACAATGTGCGGCAACAAAATCCCGAACAGGCTAAGATGCTTGAAGACCAAAAAGATGCACTTGCCCAAGGACTGCGGGAAAGCACCCTTGAGTACAAGGCCAACGGCAGGTATGAAATATTCACCCTGGGGCAGCGGGTAGGCGGCGTTTGGCGCATCAACGAAGATAACAGCCAATTGCTCCGTACCGACGACAACGGCGAAGAAACGGTAAATGAGATCGTAGAGCTGAGCGCGGAACAGCTTGTGATCATCAACACCAAGAAAAAACAGATGGTCTATGTTCCCAAATAATCCCTTCGAAACCAGAAGTGCAGCTATGCTTCAATCCAAATCCATGCGCTGGAGCCAAAATGTCCGCCATCCTGTATATGAATACCAACTGCTGGATGGAGAAAGGGTCGTGCAGCAAATGACCTTTGATTACCGGAAAAGCACCTACACCGCACATTGCCAAACAGATAGCGGAAGCTTCCTCATCGACCGGGAAGGCTTTTTCAAAACCAAACTCTTGATCAAGGAGAACGACCGCGTCATCGGGCGCTTTTTTCCCAAGAATTGGTGGAGCACTGCCGGCGTTGCCAAAATAGCCGGTGAAGAAATTGAGTATCGCATCGGCAACAATCCATTAGCGGAGATTCGCTTCCTGTACAGAGACAACTTGCTGATCGCGTGCGGGATAAAACCGGATAAGGGCAATACTTCGGTGGAAATACAGACCGCTACTCATTTTGACAAGCATCCGCTTGCCAAATACCTGCTTGCGCTGAGTTGGTACCTCATTCAACCGGCCTTGAGCGAGGACACATTAGCCTTTGCTGTATGATTAAAGCCCATTTCTTATCTTCGCCGCAAAAACGCCTGTGGATTATTTAGCACAGCATGTGGAGAGCCTGATCTTTACCGCCGAACAACCCATCAGCCTGGCTGAAATTCAAAGCAGCCTGGAGGAGGCGTTCGGGCTGAAATTCCAGGAAGTCGAGTTGGAAGACACCATCCTGGCACTTAAAACACGCTACCAGGAGGATGCTTACGGATTCGAGATCGTGGAAATCGCCGGCGGATACCAGTTTATGACAAAAGCTGCCTACCACGCCACCGTGGGCGCATACCTCAAACAAACCATGCAGCGCCGCCTCTCCCGCGCCGCATTGGAAACATTGTCCATCGTGGCATACAAGCAACCCATCTCCAAATCGGAAATGGAGCGCATCCGCGGCGTCAATTGCGATTATGCCCTGCAAAAACTATTGGAGAAAGAGCTTGTTTCTATTCTCGGTCGGAGCGATGGACCGGGAAGGCCCCTGCTGTACGGCACGGGACAAAAATTCATGGACTACTTCGGCCTGAAAAGCATCAAAGACCTGCCGCAACTCAAAGAGTTTAAAGACCCGGAGAGTTCCATCGGGGAACCGGAGCGGCTGGAGCAGTAGGCAGTACCGGCGACTTTAGTCGCCGAAGCAAGTAGGTAGTAGGCAGTACCGGCAACTTTAGTCGCCGAAGCAAGGTCAGAAACCCGAAACAGAAAAAAACAACATGGAAACAGATAAGCCATTGGTAAACCGCGTAGCCGAAAGCGGGTTGATCACCCTGAACCTGGAGAAGTTCTTTCCCGAGGGGGAGATCGCCGTGTTCGATCTGAAGGAGTATTTATTTATGGAACTGATCCTGAAGGAGAAGGATTTTCGCGAAGCGCTTAAAAGCCACGACTGGGAACAATACCGGGGCAAAATACTGCTCACCTATTGCTCCACCGATGCCATTATCCCCCTCTGGGCGTATATGCTGGTGACGGCCTACGCCGCTCCCTACGCAACAGATGTTTTCCAGGGCGATGAGGAGGCTTATTACAAAGCGGCATTCCTGCGCGCTTTGGCCGCATTAGACGCCCGGCAGTACGAACAGCAACGCATCGTCATCAAAGGTTGCAGCGATAAACCCGTACCGGCCTCCGCATACGTGGAACTGACCCGCAAACTCCAACCCTACGCCCAAAGCATCATGTTCGGCGAGCCGTGCTCGACGGTGCCGGTGTTTAAGCGGCCGCGGA
>CAZNYK010000042.1:11712-30035 GCA_964577215.1 uncultured Saprospiraceae bacterium | reverse complement strand
GTTAAAGGTTAAAGGTTAAAGGTTAAAGTATTTGATTTACAGGGGTTTGTGTTAAGGTGGGTGGTGAGATGCAAATGAAGGAGGAGTACTTAATCAAGGGGAAAGACTTTAGTGACAAAACCTTGTGCTGCGGCTTCCACGAAAAGCTTGCCGGCCTCGGCAACTGTATCCTCAATAGGGATATAGTTCCATGCAAGCGCCTCGCGCGACTTTCGATTGTCGTATTCCAGCAGCAGGGAGGCGTGGTAAACCGCTTCGCGGGTGATCTCGCGCGGGCGGCCGGTGAGCGCCGAGTTCAAGCCGTCCCAATACCGGGCAGCCTGCATGAGCCAGGGCGGCGCTTTGTGTGAAGGTGCGCGCCGGGACAGCGCCTTGGCGATAAGCCCCATAAGATGCTGGAAATCCATGTTTTCAGACGACAGGATGAAGCGCTCCCCGCTGATGTCGCTTTCCATAAGGCGGATCATAAAACGGGCCACGTCGCGCACATCCACAAAGCCGTTGCGCCCGGGCGGGCAGATGGGGAAGTTGCGCCACACGAGGGGGAATATTTTCAAAGGGCCGTCGTCCCAGCGGCCGGCGCCCAGGATCACGGAGGGGTTCACCACACACGCGTTCAGCCCTTCGGCCACGCCGCGCCAAACCTCCAGTTCGGCTAAGTGTTTGCTCACGGCATATTGCGACAACACCTTTTTCCACTCCCATGGCGTACTTTCATTGGCGTGAAATCCCTCTTTGGCCCTGCCGACGGCGGCGGTGGATCCTACAAAGACCAATTTCTCCACACCCGATGCCAGCGCTTCATTCACCACATTGGCCGTGCCCTCCACATTTACGGTCATGATGCGCTTTTTCTCATCCGGCTGGTACGAGACGGCGGCCGCGCAGTGGTACACATGCTGCACACCTGTCATGGCTTCCTGCAGGGAGAAGGGGTCGAGCACGTCTCCTTCCAACCACTCTACCTGCCCGGCAACTTCCTGTATCAAGTCCATGGCACTGTTGCTGCGTTTGAGCGCCCGCACGCGCGAATGGCCTGATTTGACTAAATACCGAAGCAGGTAAGAGCCTACGAACCCGGTGCCGCCGGTGACGAGAATGGGAGTGTCAATAGTATTCAATGCTCCTTATTTGATGATTTCCAACCCTGATAAACGGCGCCGCCGACAGCATCCCTTCGGGCCCCGGTGACGCTTGCCATGCAATTGGGTACGCTCTGAATGCGCAGCACTCCCATCAGCGCCATCAGTATGGCTTCCTTAAAGGCGATGATGTCCGGCGCGGGCAAATGTACCGAAAAGCGCCCTATGCGATTGCACTCCTCTACAATGCAATTGGTGAGGAAAGTGTTGAAGGCGCCTCCGCCGGTAGCCAAAATGCGGAATGCCCGTTCGTGCCTGTTTTGCACCGGGATGAGGCGTTCCAGGGCAAGCGCCGTTTGCCTGGCCAATTGCACGCAGGCAGTGTGCAGGCGGTCTTCCACGGGTTCGGGCCGGGCCAGATATGTACTAACCTGGTGCTCCTGCACCCAGTCATTGCCCAGCGACTTGGGCGGCGGCAGTTGGAAATACGGCAGGCGGTCCATCGCCTCCATGAGTTGCGGGATGAGGCGCCCCGATGCGGCTAATCGGCCGCCGTCGTCATAAGGTATGCCTATGGTTTGCGTAAGGGCGTTGAGTATCTGGTTGGCGCCGCCGATGTCAAAGGCAATATACTCCCCCTCCATGTGGCAGGTGATATTGGCAATGCCTCCAATGTTGAGCATCAGGTCGTATTCCGAAAACAGGAGTTTGTCGGCGATGGGCGCGATGGGCGCTCCTTGGCCGCCGAGAGCTACGTCGCTGCTGCGGAAGTCGCACACCGTGGTGCAACCGGTAATGGCGGAAATAGCGGCGCCATCGCCTATCTGGGTGGTAAAACCCTCGGATGGAAAGTGGAAGATGGTGTGCCCGTGGGAGGCGATCAAGTCCGGGTTTATCGTGTGCCGGGTTGTGAACTCGTTCACAGCTTGCCCCATCCAATGGCCGAGAGCGGAGTGGGTATGCATCAGGGTGCGGGCATCGGCCTGAGGGAGTGTGCGCAGGCATGCCTGCCAGTCGTCCGGGAAGGGAATGGTCTCTCCGTGCAACAGTTTCCAGCCGGAGAACTGCTTGTTTACCCACTGGAAGGTGCAGGCAGCGATGTCGAGCCCATCCAATGAAGAGCCTGACATAAGACCGAGGGCGGTGTAAGACCGGTGCGGCATATTGAAGAATATTTAGTCGTCACGCTTTGAGAATGAGGTTGTCAATAAGACGCACCCCCCCCGCCCACGCGGCAGTGCAGGCGACCACGACGTCTGCATGGTGCGGTTTTTTTACCGGCAGCAGGGTGTTTCCGTCCACGATCTCAAAATACTCCGGTTGGAGCCCTGCATTTTCCATGTCTTGCATGGCGTTGCGGCAGATCGTGGGTGCGTCTAATTCGGGAAAGAGCCGGCGGGCTTCAAGGAGGGCCTGGAAAATGGCCGGGGCAGCGCGCCGGGCTTCAGGGCTGAGGCGCACATTGCGGGAACTCATCGCCAGGCCGTCCGGTTCACGCACGGTAGGCGCCACGACCAATTCTATGTTCGATCGCATCCTGCGGAGCATTTCGGCTATTATGGCGGTTTGTTGAAAGTCCTTTTGCCCCATGTACAAGCGCTGTGGTTTTACCATGTCCAGAAGCCGTGCCACCACCTGTGCTACGCCCTGGAAGTGGCCCGGCCGGAACCCGCCTTCCATCACCTGTTCCAAATGCCCGAAAGGCTCTGCTTGCCCGGCCGAAACGCCGGAGGGATACACCTCTTCCACAGAAGGCATGAACAGCACATGGCACCCGGCTTTGGCCAGCATGGCTAAATCTCTTTCAGGGGTGCGGGGATATTTGCGAAGGTCCTCCGGATCGTTGAACTGGGTAGGATTGACGAAAATACTGCACACGGTAAGGTCGCCGTGGTTCAATGCGTGACGCACCAATGCGAGATGTCCTTCATGTAAAGCACCCATAGTGGGTACAAAACCGGTGGGCCTGCCGTCGCCGGCTTGGGTGGAGAGATGTCGGTGCAGATCAGCTGCGAATTGGAAGATGTACATACGCGAAAGGAAGGCGGCAGGTATTTGGAAACTGCCGCCCAAATATATGCGTTTTTGTTAACGCAGTATTAAGTGGTTCGCTATTTGATAAAAAGTGGTTTATTGTTAGTACCTTTGCAGCTTAATTGTGAATAGGCCGCTACAGGCGGTACAGTATGTTGAAAATTTGAAAGGCGTTATGAGTAAGAAGAAAGTGCTGATCGTCACCCAGGAGATGTCTCCTTTCACCGATCCTTCCGAATTAGCCGATCTCACACAAAGGCTGCCGAAATACCTCAACGAAAAAGGCATGGAACTCAGGGTGTTGATGCCCAAATTCGGCACCATCAATGAACGCAGGCATCGCCTGCACGAGGTTGTCCGCCTTTCCGGGATGAACATCATCGTGGACGACGACGACTATCCGCTCATCATCAAGGTGGCTTCCATGCCGGAAGCGCGCATCCAGGTTTACTTTTTGGACAATGACGACTTCTTCCGGCGCAAGTCCGTCTTTGTGGATGAGAGCGGCGAGGGCTTTGAAGACAATGTGGACCGCATGGTTTTCTTCTGCAAAGGCGTATTAGAGACCGTGCGCAAATTCGGATGGGCGCCGGACATTATCCATTGCCATGGCTGGATGACCAGTCTTATACCGGCTTATCTGAGAACTGCTTACAAAACCGAGCCGCTATTTCAGCATTCCAAAGTGATTTATTCGTTATACAATGACGAAATGGAGGAAAAAATGCCGGAAAACTTCTTTGTCAAGGCGGCTATCAACAATATGACGGCCCAAGACCTGACCGCTTTCCAAAACGGAGTGGGAATCACTCTGCACCAAGGGGCGGTCGCGTTTTCCGACGGTGTCATCATCGGCAGTGAAAACCTTAGCGAATCGGTCCATAAGGTACTCGAAGGAAATAACAGACCCGTCCTGGACTATCAGGCAGAAGAGCCGCTGCCGGGCGTGGTGGAATTTTACAATACCTTCCTCGAGGAGCACGTATCTTGATTTATTTGCAAAATGCATTCTGTACACACCTGCCGCCAACCCCTTTCAAAGGTACGGGTGTCTTGAACTGTGCGGCCCGAAACTACCGCGCAAGCGTTTAACCAATAATTCGGCATGAAAAAACCCTCTTTTTATCTCTGGTTGGCTTTTACCGGCATCCTTGCGGTCGCCACATGGTCTTCCTGTACGGATTTCACCACCATCGGCTCCGATCTACTAGAGGAGGATCAACTCGGACTGGACTTTGTGGACACGGTCACGCTGGTGGCCGGTACAGTTACCGAAGATACTGTTTTGACCTACTCCGGCGAGAATTTCGCCCTGCAATTGAACCGGTTCCTCTTCGGAGATTACTCCGACCCGGTTTTCGGGCGCACAGTAGCCGGGGTGTATGCCCAGGTATTGCTGAATCGCGATCGCAGCGGTATTTTCCCTGTTCTGATCCCTCCCGATTTCAAAGATGCCGTTTTGGACTCAATAGTGCTGGTGCTTACCTTAGACAGCGCCGGTTTCTACGGCAACCTGCCGCAAACTTTCGGCATTGAGGTTTTCCGCGTCACTGAAGACATGGACGCCTCAAAAAATTATTATTCCAACGCTTCCTTTGCCACGGAGGCTGTACCCATCGGCAGCGCCCAGTTTGTGTCGAGGATTGACAGCCTGGAGGTGATCGATTACAGCAATTTTAGCCCTGACACCATCTCCTACCCGCACTTGCGCATTGCGCTCGATCCGGCCTTGGGCCAGGAACTGATTCAACTCGATACGCTCCTTTATCAAAGCGATACTTCTTTTGCGCAGGTGTTCAAGGGAATTTACCTCAAACCCACCCTGCCCACCGAAAGCTTGGTTGCGCTCAACTGGGGTTCCCGGCGCCCGGGCATTTTCCTGTACTACAATAACTCTGAAGGGCTGCCGCGCCAGTACCAGTTTGAGATCAACGAATCCAGCGCCCGTATCTCCAGCTTTCGCCACGAATATGCCGGCTCTCGCGTGGAGACCTTCCTCCAGAACCCGGCAGCCGGCGATACCATGGTACTCGTGCAGGGCATGGCAGGGGTTAATGCCAAAATCGAATTTCCGCACATCACCTCCCTGCGGGGGGCCATTGTGAATTATGCCCAATTGGAGATACCCATCGGGGCTGCTGAGGGCGATGACCTTGAAAAGTTCAGTCCAGCCAGACAATTGATCCTCACCGTGCCCAACAGCGAGGGAGTATTGGAAAATATTTCCGATGTGAGGTTTTCCGCGGGAAACCAGTTTTCATTCCTTTTCGGCGGAGTGGTCGTCAAAGGAGAAAACGGCCAACCTGATGTGTACCGGATGAATGTTTCCTCCCAGATCGCGGATATGATAAACGGGCTCGCTCCCAATGTGATGTACCTTCGGGTAAACGCAAAAGGGCAGACCGGCAGCCGCGCAGTCCTCAACGGCCCCCAACACCCCCTGAACCGCATGAGGCTCCGCATTGCTTTCACTAAGCCATAAAATTACCTCTGATACCTTAACTCTAAAAACTTCAAACACTATGTGCGGAATCGTTGCCTATATCGGCCGGAAAGAAGCCTGGCCCATACTCGTCAAAGGACTCCAACGCTTAGAGTATCGCGGTTACGACAGCGCCGGCGTAGCCATACTGGCCGGCGATACCATGAAAGTGCATAAAAAGAAAGGCAAAGTGGAGTACCTTGCCCAATCGGCCGCTGCAACCAACTTGGAGGGGCAGCAGGGCATCGGGCATACCCGCTGGGCCACGCATGGCCCCCCCGATGATGTAAACGCCCATCCGCATACGTCCGGCGACGGCCGCTTGGCCCTCGTACACAACGGCATCATTGAAAATTATGCGTTGCTGAAAAAAGCCCTGGAAAAAGAAGGCCATTCGTTCACCGGTCAAACCGATACGGAAGTGCTTGTTCACTTCATTGAAGAAATCCAGCGCCGGGAACAACTTCCCATTGAGGAGGCGGTGAGGATTGCCCTCACCCGCGTTACCGGGGCATACGCCATAGTAGTAATGGACCGCAACGAGCCGGGCAAGCTCGTGGCCGCCCGCAAGGCAAGTCCCTTGGTCATCGGCATTGGCAACGGCGAGTATTTCCTCGCTTCCGACGCCACTCCCATCGTAGAGCATACCCGCCGCGTCATTTACCTCAATGATGAGGAAATCGCCACGGTTAGCCTCTCCCAGGACCTTGAGATCCGTACCGTCGAGAACGAGGTACAAACGCCTTTTATCCACGAATTGGATATGGAAATTGAACAATTGGAAAAAGGCGGCTACGATCACTTCATGCTCAAAGAGATATATGAACAACCCGGAACCATATCGGATTGCATGCGCGGCAGGCTCAACGCAGAGGATGGTTGGGTGCGGCTCGGCGGGCTGGAAGACTACATCAACCGGGTAGCGCAAGCTCCCCGCATCATCATAGCGGCCTGCGGCACTTCATGGCATTCAGGTCTCATAGGGGAGTACCTCATTGAAGAATTGGCGCGTATTCCCGTAGAGGTAGAATACGCTTCGGAATTGCGATACCGCAACCCTGTCCTCAACGAAGAGGATGTCGTGGTTGCCATCTCACAGTCGGGCGAAACAGCAGATACCCTGGCGGCAGTAGAACTGGCCCGCGAAAAAGGCGCCCTGGTGTACGGTATCGTCAATGTGGTAGGATCGTCTATCGCGCGTCTTACGCACTGCGGCTCCTACATCCATGCCGGGCCGGAGATCGGCGTGGCTTCCACCAAGGCTTTTACCGGACAGGTGACCCTGCTTGCCCTCATGGCTTTGGTGCTGGCGCACAAACGCGGTACGATTTCGGAGGCTTATTACCGCCGGCTTATCCTTGAACTTGGCGAGATACCTCACAAGGTAGCCCGCGTACTGGAGGCCAACTCGAAGATCGAATATATTGCAGGCGAGATCAAGGATAAAGCCAACGCGCTTTACCTGGGGCGCGGCTACAATTTTCCGGTGGCGCTCGAAGGAGCGCTCAAGCTGAAGGAAATTTCCTATGTGCATGCAGAGGGATACCCTGCTGCCGAAATGAAACACGGCCCTATTGCGTTAATAGACGAGCACATGCCGGTGATTGTGATCGCAACCAACAAAAGCGCCTACGACAAGATAGCGAGCAATATACAGGAAGTAAAAGCCCGTAAGGGTTTGGTCATTGCCGTTGTAGTGGAGGGAGACGAGGTCATCAGCCGCATGGCCGATTACGTCATCGAAATTCCTTCAACCGAAGAGCCTTTTACGCCGCTACTGTCCGTTATTCCTTTGCAACTCCTGTCTTATCACATTGCTTTGATGCGGGGCTGCAACGTGGACCAGCCGCGCAACTTAGCCAAGTCTGTTACGGTTGAGTAATGTATGGCGGAACTCCGTTCCGCCGCTGCTTTCGCGGAGCAGAATTCCGCGGCACAAGCGGAATTCCGTTCCGCCGCGGCTTTACGGCCAGCTGCGCAACTTGGCCAAACCGGTTGCTGTTGAGTTATATATATGCCTCCTAAATACTAAAAAATGCATGTCATGAGAAAAATGGAAATTGAGTATAATACCTCCAGGGATGAGCTTGTCATGCCCGAATATGGGCGCCATGTACAACTGATGATACAACAAGCTAAAACGATCCCTGACCTGCAACGCAAACAGGCATTTGTGGAAAAAATAGTGGACCTCATGTACATTATGAACCCGCAAAGCCGCAGCGTGGAGGACTACAGGGAGCGTCTGTGGAAACACGTGTTCCGCATCTCAGGCTACGACCTTGAGGGCGTGGTGCCTACTCACGGCCCTATACCGGACCCCGAGAACGATCGCAAAAAACCCGAGCCGATCGCCTACCCCGAATCGGAAGCCCGCTTCCGGCATTACGGCCACTATATCCAGGTGCTCATCCAAAAAGCCAAAGAAATGGAAGACGGTCCGGTCAAGGAAGGCTTGGTTGCCTCTATCAGTTCTTACATGAAACTGGCATATAAAACCTGGAACAAGGATTATTATGTCAGCGATGATATCATCAAAGGCGACCTCGTGGCCCTTTCTGACGGCAGGTTATCCATGCCCGACGAAGTTGCCATTGAAAATCTCAGCCCTGCCGGCCCACCCAAACGCAACGGCCCGCCCCAGCATCAACGCGGTCAGCAACAGGGCGGCAAAGGCCAGGGGCAAAAACGCAAAAAGAACTGGAAAAGGAAGTGAATTTAGACGCATTTGAAGTAATCGGTGGCGCTCCCCTGAACGGAGACCTGCATCCGCAAGGCGCAAAAAACGAAGCATTGCAGGTCATCTGCGCCGTATTGCTCAGTTCCGAACAAGTGACGATCTCCAACATACCGGCCATACGGGATGTGGTATTGCTCATAGACCTGCTGCGCGGCTTAGGTGTAAAAGTGGAACAAAAGGCGCCTGATACGTGGTCATTTCAGGCCGAGGATGTCAACATTGATTATATCTATACAGAAGCCTACTACAAAGCCGCCGGGCGCATCCGGGGCTCCGTTACTTTGCTGGGGCCCCTCCTCGCCCGCTTCGGAAAGGCGCTGCTTCCCAAACCCGGCGGCGATAAGATCGGCCGCCGCCGTCTCGACACCCACCTGCTTGGATTGGAAGCCCTCGGCGCCCGCTTCGATTACGATCCCGACCGCGCGCTCTATCGCGTGAGTGCGCCCGCATTGCGCGGCACGTATCTGCTCATGGACGAGATTTCCGTAACCGGCACGGCCAACGTGGTCATGGCGGCTGTGCTCGGCCAGGGTACTACCACCATTTACAACGCCGCTTGCGAGCCTTACGTGCAGCAATTGTGCCGAATGCTCAACCGAATGGGCGCCAAGATTGCAGGTATAGGTGCCAACTTGCTGCAGATAGAAGGCGTGAGCCGGTTGCATGGGGCCGAACACCGCCTGTTGCCCGACATGATCGAGGTGGGCAGCTTCATCGGCTTGGCCGCTATGACGCAATCGGAGATCACGGTGAGAAACGCTCAAGTGCAAGAACTCGGTATTATCCCGCGCATTTTTGAACGCATGGGCATTCGCATGGAATTTCGCGGCGACGATATCCATATTCCCGCACAGGAGTCTTATGAAATCCAGTCTTTCATCGACGGCTCTATCCTCACCGTGTACGATGCGCCCTGGCCCGGCTTTACACCCGATCTGATGAGCATTGTGCTGGTGACTGCCATACAAGCCAAGGGCAGCGTGCTGGTGCACCAGAAGATGTTTGAAAGCCGCCTGTTTTTTGTGGATAAACTTATCGATATGGGCGCACAGATCATCCTCTGCGATCCACACCGCGCTACCGTCATCGGCTTGGACCGCCGGTTCCCCCTCCGCGGCATAGAGATGACCTCCCCCGACATCCGTGCCGGCGTGGCACTTCTCATCGCTGCGCTCTCTGCCAAAGGAAAAAGTATCATCTACAACATTAACCAAATAGACCGGGGATATCAGCATATTGACGAAAGGCTGCGCGCCATAGGAGCGGATATCAGGAGAATATGACAACCTGAGACAATCGGCAGTGCGACCGGAACCCGGAACCCGGAACAGTAGGCAGTGCAACCCGAAACCAAATAACGCTATGCTCATCTACAACATCACCGTAAAAATTGAACACGAACTCCACGAGGACTGGCTCCGATGGATGCGCGAAACACACATTCCCGACGTGATGGCCACCGGCCTGTTTGAAAGCCACCGCCTCTGCAAAGTGCTCGGCGACGAAGACGCCCATGGCATCACTTATGCCATTCAATACCTGTGCCCCGACCTGGAATCTTTTTTGGAATACCAGCAACAGCACGCACCCCGTTTGCAGGCCGAACACGCCGATCGCTACCGCGACAGGTACGTGGCTTTCCGAACGCTGTTGGAGGAGGTGTGACGGATTTCATGGTTTGTAAAAGGCAGCCCCTGACCTGATCAGCAGCCCGAGGCCTGCAGAGAATCCCGGGAAAAAAGCACGGAATACAGTCCAGTTCAAAACGCCACTATGCCGGCTTTCCAGATAATAAGCCATGAATTTCCTTTACAGCAAAAAATAATCTTGCGTAATGATGTTTTTTAAAAATTAGCCCTATCTTTGACAGGAATCTTGTAGATACACTGAATTCAATCACCTTTAAACGTTATCAACTATGAATGCAGTTCTCAACTTGGGCAAGTTCCTGTATGCGATCCCCTTCGCCGTATTCGGGGCTTTTCACTTTATGAACCTGGAGGGCATGGCCTCCATGGCGCCGGGCGGTAAGATTACCGTTATTATTTCCGGCCTGGGGCTTATTGCCGCTGCGGTGAGCATGATCATCGGCAAATTGGACAAGCTGGCCAGTGTGCTCCTGGCGGTTATGCTGCTGCTTTTTGTAGCGCTGGTACATGCCAAGGGCGCTTTCTCCGGGGATCAGGGCGCCATGTCCGGTTTCCTCAAAGACATTATGCTGGCAGGCGCCGCTCTGATGTATGCCAAGACGACAGCCAAAGACAATGCAGTTATCGGCTGAAGTACCAACCTGACAGAACCAATAACGCATGAGCCGTCCACGGAGTCCGGGGCGGCTCATTTCGCTTGAAAAATGAAAACATACTAAATCCATCGGATTTTGAACCGCCTTCCCTGAAACAGAGTTTCTATTGGAATTAATTAGTTACCCGAATTCAAATGACGGCAGCAACCACCACTGTAAACGAGGTCGAAAAGATAGCGCGCATCGCCAATATCCTCAAGACCATTGCGCATCCGCTTCGCCTTGGCATCGTACATCTTTTAGACAAACACGCTCGCCTCTCGGTAACGGAAATTTGCGAGATGCTCGACAGCGAACAATCACTCACTTCGCATCATCTGCAAACGATGCGCCTCAACGGCGTGTTGAAAGTGGAACGGGAGGGCCGCAGCATGTATTACTCCCTGACCAAACTCGACGTTTCCCGCCTGATCGAATGCGTGGAAAACTGCCCGTACAACGTGTAAAAGTTCATTCACTTAGCTTTCTTCGAGCGGGGCGATGTCAAATCCCGCATCCTGTACGGCCGCGATTACTTCTTCCACTGTAACGGCATCTCCCTGTACGGTCAGTATCTTATCCGGACCGGCGGTATCCACTTCCCAGTGTGCCACGCCGGGCACTTCATTCAGGAAGCCGGTGACTGCCCGGACGCAGTTGCCGCAGTTGATATTGGTTTTGAATTGCAAAGTAGCAGACATATCATTTTGATTTATAAACTTTTAAAAAAGAAACCACCTTCCGCCGGCCTTTGCTCTTTTCAGCGCCTTTGCCGCTTCAAACCACAATACAGACACCACTCCTGCAAGCAGGCTTAATCCAAGCAAATCGGCGCTGATGATCTCGAATTGGAATATCCTTCTAAAAAACGGCGTCACCAGCAGCAGGGTTGTAAGCAAAACAGTGACCCCGATGATGAGCGGCACCAGGCTGTTCTTGTACCTGGCCGTGGTGAAGATAGAGTGGTAAAACGAGCGATTGACTAAGGTGAGCACGATATTGGCGCTGATAAGGGTCAGGAAAACCATGGTGCGGGTAACCTCCTCGCTGTGCCCCGTGCGCACGGCGTATTGATAGGAAAACAACGTGCCGGCAGTGATGACCAAGCCCTGTATGATGCTGGTAACCAATTCCCGGAATTGAAAAAAGGTATTGGTAAAAGGCCGCGGGCTGCGCCGCATGGTACCCGGCTCCATAGGCTCATTTTCGTAGATGATGGAGCAGGTAGGCCCCATGATCAGTTCGAGGAATATGACATGTACCGGGGTAAAAATGGCTGGATAAGCCCAGCCGGCCGCCAGCGGAACAAATACGGTGAGGATGATAGGTATGTGTATGGAAATGATGTATTGTATGGCTTTTTTGAGGTTGTCATATATTTTCCTGCCCATGGCGACGGCGCCGGTCATGGAGGAGAGGTCGTCGTGCATGAGGATGAGAGAGGCGGCCTGCCTGGCCGTTTCGGTGCCCTTTTTGCCCATGGCAATGCCGATATGAGCAGCTTTGAGCGCCGGGCCGTCATTGACGCCGTCGCCGGTCATGGCCACGATCTGGCCGCAGGCTTTGAGGGCTTCAATGACGCGGAGTTTGGCTTCGGGAAACATGCGGGTGAACACGTTGACATCCATTACGCGGCTGCGGAGCTCCGGATCGGACATTTGCATGACCTGATCCCCGCCAAGTGTGTGATCTGCCCCGCGAAATCCGGTTTGAGCGGCAATGGTGGAGGTAGTTTCCGGGTTGTCGCCAGTGAGAATTTTCACGCTGATGCCGGCCTGGTAAAATGCCTGGAAGACTTCGGCGATATTCTCTTTGGGCGGGTCGTAAAATGCCACCAATCCCTTGAAATGGAAGCGAAACTGCTGCTGGTGTTTGGGGAATTCGCCGCCGGAAAAACGGGAGCTTCCCACTGCCAGCACGCGGTATCCCTCAAGTGCCAGCCGGCTCACCGCACCGGCTGAGGCGGTTTTTTCCACTTCGTTTATATCACATACCCGTATCACGGCTTCCGGCGCGCCTTTGCAGGCGATGATCCGGTTGCCGGCATCGTCTTCGAAGATATGGGTCATCATGGGAGGGCGCCCGCTGAGGGGGTACTCATGGATCATCCGGTAATGAGGCCGCTCGTCGGTGTGGGCTGTTGCGGCATATGCCTCGTGCAGGGCGGTTTCCATGGGGTCGAACGGTATAGGCTCGCTCGACCACATGGCCATGCGGATGAGTTCGCGGGCAGCGTCTCCTTCCGCGTCTTCAGCAAGTATTATATGGCGGCTATCCGGAATATACAGGCGGGCGAGGCTCATTTTGTTCTGTGTGATGGTCCCGGTTTTATCGGTACAGATGACCGTAGCGCTGCCGAGGGTTTCCACCGTTCTCATCTGTTTGACGATGACGCCGGTTTTCATCAGCCGCCAGGCGCCGAGCGCCATGAAAGTTGTGAATGCAACGGGAATTTCTTCCGGCAAGATGCTCATTGCCAAAGTGAGCGCTTTGAGCAAACTGTCAAGCACATCGCGGCTCTGCGTGTAATTGATGCCCCATACTAAAAAGAATACTGCTGTGCCGGCAATGGCCATGTTCCTGACGAAACGGCCGATTTGCCGTTGCAGGGGCGTTTTCTCCGAGGCGATGGCTTCCATCTGACGGCCGATCTGCCCCAGCCGGGTGTTATCGCCGGTAGCCGTCACGCTGCAAACGGCCAGGCCGCCGGTAACAGCCGTGCCCTGATAGACGGTATGGTCTTCGCTGTTTTCGCTTTTTCCTACTGCCTGCGATTCCCCTGTGAGCAGGGATTCGTTCACAAAAAAATCGTTGGCGCGCAGAATGATGCCGTCGGCTGGAACAGAAGCGCCTTCATCCACTACCATACAATCTCCCGGCACCAATTCTTCGCTGTCTATTTCGATCATTTCGCCTTCCCGGATGACCTTGGCTTTGGGCTGCGTCAGCGCGCGGAGCGAGGCCAAGGCATTTCGGCTCCTGGAGTCCTGGTAGAGTGAGATGACTGCCACAAGCACGATGGCGCCTACCATGAACAGCGCGTCTTCTATTTCCCCCACGGCAAAGTAAATGGCAGATGCCGCCAGCAGCAGCAAAAACATAGGCTCTTTGGCCAAGTCTTTCAAGGCTGTGAGAAAACCGCTTTCCCTGCGGCTGCTCAGCGCGTTGCGCCCTGCCGCCGCCCTGGCTTCTTCCACCTGCCGGCGGCTCAGCCCTGTTATGCCGAAATGGTTCACCATGATAGTATTAGTCCGCCATCGCCCTGCCTGCTTTCAAAAAATTATCAGAACCGGTATGTAAAACCGAAGCGTATCGAAAACGGGGCCCTCAGGTCATCCGTCGGCGGCGTGAGGTTGTAGAGCGCCATGATCTCATATCCCCAGATATTTCCGCTGTTGTATCCGGCGCCGATATAGGTGTTGCCGTTTTGGCGGCGGAAGACCTCGATGTCGTTTAAATCGACTCTGACAAAAGCCTCCTCCGCAAGTTCATACTCCGCGTGCGCAAAAATGTTGCGGGAAATTTTGGCCCGACCGAAAACTCCTGCCCCCCAAGTGATCGGGTTGGCAGTGGATACCTGGTTGTTGACCAATCTGGCCCGAAAGTGGATGTATTGTAAGGATACCCGGGGGCCTAAAGAAAACGGCCCGCCAATTTTGTATCCCACCATCGGCGCTATTCCGAGGGCGAAGGTGTTCGTACCGGTGTTGCCGCTGAAGCCGAGGTTGAGGTTGCCTCCGTACCAAAGCCTTTCGCCAAATTTTTGCTCGCTTTGCCCGTGCATGGCACAGGCTACAGACAATAAAACCGGCATCATCCATAGTAATATCTGGCGTCTCTTTCGCATAGTTGTCGTTTTTCGGCCAAAGATACAAAATTGCCGTATGGCGAGCGGCAGACATAATTCATCCGGCAATTCAACGCACAGGAGGCAAAAGGCGTTATGGAAAAATCTATTTTCGCATTGTTTTTTCAAATCCCCCACCCACTCCCTATATAAAACCTGGAAAACTCTGCGGCGTTTTTGCCATGAATTGTGTTTAACCCGATGTGCGGCTTTATGAATCGATTACTACTTATCTGTCTTCTCCTCGCACCTTTTTTCCTTACTGCGCAAGAGCAGGTATTCACCTGGCAGCCCCTGCGCCATGCCGGCGCTGCGGCGCTGAGCGCCGAACTGGAACGCTGGGAGGTGTTTTCAGTGGATGCGGGCCAAATGGCGGCAATAGCACGGGAAAATCCCGAAGGCCTGGACATGAAATGGATACTGGATGGGCGCAGCGTTTCTTTCCGCCTCTTTGCCGATGACATCCGCGGCAAGGATTACCGCTTGATAGAGTCCGGGCCGGATGGAGAACGGCAGTTGCCCATCGGCCCTAATGTGACCTTCGGCGGCCGGGTGAGCGCCGGCGGCAACATGAGGCTCACCTTGGATACGGACTTTGTGTTCGGCTATTGGGAGCAGGACGGCCAAACCTGGTTTGTGCAACCCCTGCGCGATTTCATACCCGGCGAAGCGCCCGACCGCTTTGTGGTCTATGAAACCTCGGCCGTAATACCCGTGCCGGATGCGCGCTGCGGCTGGACGAAAACCATGGACGCGAAGGTCAACATGGAAACTGATCACGACCACGCCAAAATGGCGGGCCAATGTTATGAAACCGAAATCGCCATTGCCAGCGATTTCCTGATGTTTCAGCTCTTAGGCTCCGTTGCTGCCGTTCAGAACTTCGCGCTCGGCGTGCTCAATAACGTTCAAACCAACTACGATAACGAATTCGCCGACGAAATACGCTTCATCGTGGTAGCCAATTTCGTATCTTCCTGTGCTGCCTGCGACCCATGGACTTCCTCCACCTTCGCCAACAACCTGCTGGTTTCTTTCCGCGATTGGGGCAACAGCGGGGGGTTCGGGGTATCCTATGACGTAGCCTCCCTGTGGACCAACAGGGACTTCGACGGCAATACGGTCGGACTGGCGTGGATAGGCGCCCTGTGCCTGAGCAACCGCTACAACATCCTGCAGCGATATACCAGCAGCGCCAACAACCTGCGCAACCTTCAAGCCCACGAACTGGGGCACAATTTCGCCTCCGACCACGATCCCTCAGGCTCCTTCACCATCATGGCGCCCTCCGTCACCGGCTCCAATACATGGTCGAGCTACTCGGTCAACGTGATCAACACGCTGGTCAGCTCGCTGGCTTCAGGCGGCGCCTGTTTTTCCAATTGCGGCGGCTCGCAGCCGGTGGCGCCCGCTGTCAGTATCCAGATGCCGGTCACCCACGTATGCCCCGGCAGCGTGATACCCTTTATTGATGCATCCACCGGCAACCCGGATTCATGGGTGTGGAACTTCCCGGGAGGCACCCCGGGCTTTTCCACCCAGCAACATCCCTCGGTGAGGTATGACATCCCGGGCGTGTTCCCGGTTGAACTCACTGTCGGCAACAGCGCCGGCTCGGACACCCAATACGCCTCGCAAAACATTACGGTGGATGACAACGGCACGAAGTACCTTTTGTATGAAACCTTTGAAAACGACCTCCTCTTCTGGGATGTTCTCAACCCCGACAACAGCAACACCTGGCAAACCACTCAGGTGGGCGGCTCCCCCTACGGCAAAAAAGCGGCATATATCAACAGCTTCGGGTATAATGGCTCCGGGCAGGTGGACGGGCTGGTATCGCCTTTGTTCAGCCTCCAGGGTGCAAGCAATCCCATGCTTAAAATAGATTATGCTTATCGCAGGCGCAACTCTTCGGGAAGCGAGCAGTTGCGCATCAAGCTATCCACCAACGGAGGCCAGAGCTTCCCCCACACGCTTTTCACCGGGCAGGAAAACGGGAGCGGCAATTTTGCCACCGGCGGACTTATCAACGGCGCTTTTACCCCGGCATCCGCCAGCGACTGGTGCTACACCGGCAATCCAGGTTCCGCCGCCTGCCTTGAGATCAGCCTCGCCCCTTATACAGCCCACGATAATGTGCGCATCCTGATTGAAAGCGTCAATGCCGGCAACAACAACCTCTATGTGGACAATGTGCGCATCGAAGCCGGCTGCGTGCCCCCTGCGCCTCCGGAAGCAGCTTTTGCGGCTCAACCCCAAACCGGCTGTGCGCCGCTGACCGTTTCGTTCCAGGACAACTCCATCGGCCAGGTGGATTACCGGCTCTGGAACTTCCCCGGCGGAAACCCTGCTGCCTCCGATGCCGCTTTCCCGGTGGTGACCTATGCTGTGCCGGGCCTGTACAACGTGGCTTTGGAGGTGTTCAACGGCGCGGGTTCCACGCTGTTGGTGCAGCCCAATTTCATTGAAGTAAAAGGCCCGCCGACGGCTAATTTCTCTTTCGCTGTAAATGGCAACACGGTACAGTTTACCAACCTTACCCAGGGCCAGGGAATTCTCTCCTGGAATTTCGGCGACGGGCAGTCCAGCTTTGCTACCAATCCGGCGCACACCTATGCGCAGCCCGGTCAGTACACCGTTCGCCTTACCGCCTCCAATGAATGCGGCGAGACGGTCAAGGAACTGGTTGTTACCATCGCAGCTCCGGTGACAGCCGGTTTTTCCGCCACGCCCACATCGGGTTGCGCGCCATTGACCGTTCAGTTTACCAACGCATCTACCGGCAATCCACAGTCATACGCATGGAATTTCCCCGGCGGCAATCCGGCCAACTCCACCCAGGCCAATCCGGTGGTGACCTATTCCGCGCCGGGCAGTTTCAACGTCGGGCTTATTGCCATTGCCGGCAACCAGGCAGACACGCTGTTTTTGCCGGGGTATGTTAATGTGGGCGAGCCTCCGCAGGCGGGTTTCAATGCCTCCTATTCCCCGGGCGATCTTTCGGCGACATTCGCAAGTACATCCACCGGCTCCGACAGCTTGCGCTGGTTCGCGGCAGGACAAACGAGCAATGATACCACGCCCACGTTCAGCTTCCCGGAAGACGGCGTTTATGCCGTGCAGTTGATCGCCTACAACGCCTGCGGCTCGGATACTACGGAGCAGACCATTGCCATCGTGACGCTGCCGCAGGCAGGGTTCGGCTTTGACGCCGGCGCGGGTTGCGCCCCTGCCGAAGTACAATTCACAAGCGCATCGAGCGCCAATACCATTTCGCACCAATGGACTTTCGAGGGCGGCGTGCCGGAAAGCTCTACGTTGCCCAATCCAATAGTTACTTACGCGCAACCTGGCACTTATTCCGTCACGCTCATCGCGGGTAATGCCGCCGGATTCGACACCTTGGTGCAGACGCTAAGCATCGGCCAGGGGCCGGAAGCCGACTTCGACTACGCCTACGCGCCCGGCGACCTCTCGGCAGTCTTCGCCAATACTTCCACTGGCGCCGACAGCATACGCTGGTTCGCGGCAGGCCAGACCAGCACCGACCCTGACCCGGTGTTCGATTTTCCCGAAGACGGCGTTTTCCCTGTGCTGCTCGTGGCGTACAACGCCTGCGGCTCGGATACCACGGAGCAGACTATTACCATCGTGACGCTGCCGCAGGCAGGGTTCGGCTTTGACGCCGGCGCGGGTTGCGCCCCTGCCGAAGTGCAATTCACAAGCGCATCCAGCGCCAATACCATTTCGCACCAATGGACTTTCGAGGGCGGCGCGCCGGAAAGCTCTACGTTGCCCAATCCAATAGTTACTTACGCGCAAGCGGGCGCCTATTCCGTCACGCTCATCGC
>CAZNYK010000042.1:3477-11612 GCA_964577215.1 uncultured Saprospiraceae bacterium | reverse complement strand
AATGCCGCCGGATTCGACACCTTGGTGCAGACGCTAAGCATCGGCCAGGGGCCGGAAGCCGACTTCGACTACGCCTACGCGCCCGGCGACCTCTCGGCAGTCTTCGCCAATACTTCCACTGGCGCCGACAGCATACGCTGGTTCGCGGCAGGCCAGACCAGCACCGACCCTGACCCGGTGTTCGATTTTCCCGAAGACGGCGTTTACCCTGTGCTGCTCGTGGCGTACAACGCCTGCGGCTCGGATACCACGGAGCAGACCATTACCATAGTGACGTTGCCGCAGGCCGGGTTCGGTTTTGATGCCGGCGCGGGCTGCGCTCCTGCCGAAGTACAATTCACAAGCGCATCGAGCGCCAACACCATTTCGCACCAATGGACTTTCGAGGGCGGCGAGCCGGAAAGCTCTGCGTTGCCCAATCCAATAGTGACCTACGCCCAACCGGGCGCCTATTCCGTCACGCTCATCGCGGGCAATGCCGCCGGATTCGACACCTTGGTGCAGACGCTAAGCATCGGCCAGGGGCCGGTAGCGGACTTTGACTTTGCCGTGAACGGCGCCAATGTGGCGTTTCAATCTACGTCGAGCGGGGCCGTTGCATACAATTGGGATTTCGGCGACGGCAGCGGCAGCGACGAGCAGAACCCTTCCCACACTTATGGCACCGACGGGCAGTACACCGTAACCCTTACGGCGAGCAATGCCTGCGGAAGCGCAACTGCCACATATACCGTGACCATCAGCAGCGCGCTGCCCGCTGTTAATTTCAATGCTGGACAACGGGAGGGATGCGCTCCTTTCGAGGTTCAGTTCATCAACGAATCCTCCGGCAACTCGGAGAGTTTCCTCTGGCTCTTCCCGGGCGGTTCGCCGGAAAGTTCAACGGCAGAAAATCCCGTAGTGACCTATGCGGCGCCCGGCTCCTACAACGTGACCCTCACCGCTACCAATGCCAACGGAGGCGCTTCGGTGACCCGGATGGATTACATAGAGGTAATACCGCCGCCCGCAGCGATTTTCGGCTACAGCGTGAACGAGCGGACGGTTTCGTTCGGCAATACCTCCACCCACTCACAGAGTTTCATCTGGCACTTCGGCGACGGGGAGAGCAGTGCAGAAGCCAACCCCGTGCATGAGTACGCGGGCGTGGGAACATACGAGGCGGCGCTCATCGCTGCCGGACCATGCGGCGTGGATACCTTGATTAAAACCGTGACCATTTCCGGACAGGCGCCCGGCGCATTTTTTACTGTGAATCCCGAAGAGGGCTGCGCCCCGCTTACGGTGGCCTTCAGCGACCAGTCTTCGGGCAACGTCACTTTCCGGCAATGGTCATTCCCCGGCGGCACACCCGAAAGCTCCGCCGTATCCAACCCGGAAGTGACCTACGCATCGCCCGGCGTGTATGACATCACGCTCATTGCAGGCAACGCCTTCGGTGTGGACACGCTCGCGCTGCCGGGTTTTGTGGAAGTGCTCGATTTGCCGGCCCTTGGTTTTTCTTTTTCCATTGACGCCGGCGTGGTTTCTTTCCAGCCTGTTTCGCCGCCGGTCCCGGGCTACACCTTCCGCTGGGATTTCGGCGACGGCGCTACTTCCGAGGCATACGCTCCCGGGCACAGCTACACTGCCAACGGCGCCTTTACGGTGACACTGGAAGTGACCAATGTATGCGGCACGGTGGTCTCTACCGAGGAGGTGAATGTGATCGTGAATGCCACGCAGGAGCAGGGCGCAGGCGGGGTCTTCCGCTTGTATCCCAACCCGGCCTCGCTTATGGTCACGCTCGAAGCGGAGCGGACGCGGCCCGGCGCAATGGAGTTTGCGCTCCGGGATGCCTTGGGCCGCAGGGTGCTGCGCATGGCCTTGCCGGAAGGCGGGGGCGCATTGCGGCAGGAAATTGCCATCGGGCATTTGCCGGGCGGGGTGTATTACTACGAGCTGGCGCAGGGAGTGGAGATGGCGCTGCGGGGTAAGTTGGTGGTGGTGCGGTAGGATCGGAAATTTACCGTATCTTTACCCCAAAACCAATTAACATGGCACTCTCATTCCAACACAGCGTACTGGAGCGCTTCCTCCGCTACGTCGTTATTGATACGCAGTCCGATCCCGAATCCAAGACCATTCCTTCCACGGAAAAACAGAAAAACCTCGGAAAGCTCTTGGTCAAAGAACTCAAAGCCATCGGCATCGCCGACGCCAAATTGGATAAACATGGCTACGTGTATGCCACCATACCGGCCAATACCGGCAAAGAGGTGCCGGTCATCTGCTACTGCTCCCATATGGATACCTCTCCCGACAGCAGCGGCGCCGGCGTCAAACCCATCGTGCACCGCAACTACGGCGGCAAGGATATCGTACTGCCCGACGATCCCACGCAGGTGATACGCCCTGCCGATCACCCCGATCTCAAGGAGCAGATCGGCAACGACATCGTCACCGCTTCGGGCACTACCCTGCTCGGCGCCGACAACAAGGCCGGCCTTGCTGCCATTATGGATGCGGCCCAGTTCTTCATCACGCATCCCGAAATTAAGCACGGTACGATCAAAATCCTGTTTACGCCCGACGAGGAGATCGGCCGCGGGGTGGACAAGGCGGACCTGAAAAAACTCGGCGCGCAGTTTGCCTACACCGTGGACGGCGAGCGCCTCGGCTCCATCGAAGACGAAACGTTCTCCGCCGATGCCGCCGTCATCACCATCGAGGGGGTATCGGTGCATCCCGGCTTCGCCAAAGGCAAGATGGTCAACGCCATCAAGATAGCCTCCGCCATCGTGGACCGCCTGCCCAAAGACCGCCTCTCTCCCGAAACCACCGAGGGGCGCGAGGGCTTCGTACATCCCGTATCCATCACCGGCAGCCTGGAATCGGCTACCCTTCGCTTCATCGTCCGGGATTTCACCCTGGAGGGGTTGAAAAAACACGAAAGCGAGCTGAAGGCCATCATGGATTCCGTAATGGAGGAGTACCCCGCCGCCAAGGGCGCTTTCGAGGTGATAGAGCAATACCGCAACATGAAAGAGGTGCTCGACCAGCACCCGCAAGTGGCCGCTTATGCCGTAGAAGCCATCCGCCGGGCGGGCATCACCCCGCACCTGTCGAGCATACGCGGCGGCACCGACGGCTCGCGGCTATCGCTCATGGGCCTGCCATGTCCCAACATCTTTGCGGGGGAACACGCTTTCCACTCGCGCTTGGAGTGGGTGTCGGTACAAGACATGGAAAAAGCAGCCGAGACGCTGGTGCATCTGGCTTGTATATGGGAAGAAAAGAGCTGAGCGGCAACTGCTATTGTGCGGCAGTAGCAACTTCTTCTACTGCTGCCGGCTCCCAACGGTAATACCGGGCGCCGGTTTTATTGCCTTCCGGCTGTATGTGGTGCAGGGCAAATTCGCCTTCCGGGGCGAGCACGCTTTCCTTTTGGCGGCCCCGGTGCAGGCGCTCGTAGGTGCTGTAATCAATAGCTACCCGGCGGTCGAGCAGTTGCCTTATGCCTATGCGGGAAGCTACGCTGCGCCATTCCGGTTGCAGCGCGGCTTCAAATACTTTGGATTTGGAACCGCTGCCGTAGCCGAAGAAGCCGATCCGCCGGCCGGTCATATCCTCCTCTGCGTTGGCGGCCGCTTCCAACACGGAAGCCAGGGCTAAGAAAATAGAACAGGAATACACGTTGCCCACGTGGCTGGAGGCCCATTGGGTGGGTTCTATCATTTCCTTTACCACGGCATTGTAGTCTTTCGTTTTGGTGATGAGGCGGAGGAAATCCTCATAAGCTTTATTGTAGGCATTTTTGTCGTCGAAGTCGGCCGGATCGGGTTCGTTCAGGCCGTTGGTTTCGGCCCAGGCTTGCCATTGGCCGCTGCGCTGCAATTCGAGCATGAACAGCTCTGAGAACATGCGCCTGCCATGCGCGGCATAGGGCAGGTGAAACACCAAGCGGCTCCAGCGGTCAAGTATCCGGCTTTCCGGCGCCATGTGACCCCGGGATTCCTGTTGCGCCCTGAAGTGCAGGAATGCTTCTCGGATGCGGTTTTGGTAGCACCAGTTAGAGTACGGCCCGTCGAAGGTGGGGGTGTCTTTGCGGATGGTGAGGGCCTCGTCGTTTTCATCGAGGATGCCGTTTATTTCGAGGGTGTCGGGGAGGAGGGAGAGGAGGTGCTGGGCGTCAATGTGAATGCTTTCGTTGCGGGGGCGGCGACTGATGTCGCCGGTACGGTCACCGGTACTGTGGAGCAGGCGCAGTACTTCTTCCACCAATTGCTTTTTGGACACGTACTTTTTCGGCTTGAAGAAGTCGTGTACGCTGCGGGTACCTACGCCCCAGGTATCGCCGATGGCCATGAGGCGTGGGTTGTGGGTGATGAGCATTGCCATGGCGCCCGCGCCCTGGGTATATTCGCCGGTGGAGCCGAGCTCGTATTTGGCCACATCGCTTGCCACCACGATACCGATGCGCTCCGCGTCGCCGCGCACCCAATCGAGGGTGTTGTGGAGGGCATCCACGGCGCCTACGCAGGCGAAGGTGAGGTCCACCACATCGCAGTGGAGGAAGCAATCCGGCCCGTAGGCGTCCCGGTAGTGGCGGCGCAGCATTTCGAGGATATAGGTGGCGGTAGGTTTGGCGCCGTCTAATGCGCTTTCGGTGCCGAGGTAGAGGCGTCCGATGCGGCGTGGGTCGAGGCCGTTTTGGTCTATGAGTTGCACCACTGCATTGGCGGCGAGCGTGGCGGCGTCTTCATGCGCATCGGCCACGGCCATGTCGATCAATCCCAGCCCGTGGCGGAGCTTTTCAGGATCGATATTTCTTGCTTTGGCCAGATCGGCAATAGGCAGATAAAGCTTCGGGATATACACCGTGAGATCGTCTATGCCTATTGAGGCGGCTGCGAAATGGTTGTTTTTGTTTGATGGCATGGCCTGATGCATTTGTGTGTAAAATGAATAGCCAAACAAGAAAGCGGGGCGGATGTTGCACAAAATGATAGTGATTTTCATATTTTTGCTTTTCTGGAAATTGCCCGCACTATGAAATCTGAAGGAGAGCCTGTAGATAAAATCTCTCGGTACACAGGCCTCAGCTTTGATGAAATTGAAAAACTCTGAGGAGCGTCTCGTCGCTTTCTCCCGTACCAAATACCAACTTCAATGCGCTATCTCTGCCTTTTCATCTGCTCCCTTTGCCTTTCATCCGGCCTTTCTGCCCAGACCACCATCTCCGCCAAAACCACCGGCATGAAAGCCTGGCCCGGCTATTTCCCCTTCTATTGGGATGAGAAGGAAGGCCGTATCTGGTTGGAGATCAACCGCTGGGACGAAGAAATTCTCTACGTCAACTCTTTAGCCGCAGGTGTAGGCTCCAACGACATCGGCTTGGACCGCAACCAACTGGGCGATACCCGCATCGTCAAATTCCATCGCGTCGGGCCGAAGGTGTTGATGTCGCAACCCAACTACGGCTATCGCGCCCAAAGCGACAACCCCGACGAGCGCCGCTCTGTGGAAGACGCTTTTGCTCAGTCTGCCCTATGGGGCTTCAAAGTAGAGGCTGAAGAAAACGGCAGCGTTCTGGTGGACTTCACCCCCTTCCTGCTGCGCGACGCGCACGGCGTGGCGAACAGGCTCAAAATGAACAACCAGGGAACCTACCGGCCCGACGATAGCCGCTCGGCCATTTACATAGAGCGAACCAAAAACTTCCCGAAAAACAGCGAGTTTGAGGCCATCGTCACCTTTGTGGGCGAAGGCGCCGGCGCCTGGCTGCGCTCTGTGGCTCCCACGGCAGAATCCGTCACCGTGCGCATGCACCACTCTCTCATAGAATTGCCCGACGGTAATTACAAGCCCCGCATCTACGATCCCCGCTCCGGCTATTACGCCGAAAGCTATCGCGACTATGCCACGCCCATCGACCAGCCTCTGATGGAGCGGTTCATCGCCCGGCACCGCTTGGAGAAAAAAGACCCCGCCGCCAAAGTAAGCGAAGCGGTGAAGCCCATTGTATATTACGTGGACCGCGGCGCCCCGGAACCCATCAAATCTGCGCTCATCGAAGGCGCCGCATGGTGGAACCAGGCATTTGAAGCCGCAGGCTACAAGAATGCCTTCCAGGTAAAAGAATTGCCCGCCGATGCCGATCCATTGGATGTGCGCTACAACGTCATCAACTGGGTGCACCGCTCCACGCGGGGCTGGTCGTACGGCAGCACTGTCACCGACCCGCGCAGCGGCGAGATCATCAAAGGGCACGTGCTGCTCGGCTCGCTGCGCGTACGCCAGGATTTCCTCATCGCCCAGGGGCTTATAGAGGCGTATGAGAAGGGCGAAAAACCCGATCCCCGCATGGAGCAAATGGCCTTGGCCAGGCTTCGCCAACTCTCTGCTCACGAGGTGGGGCATACCATCGGCCTCATGCACAACTACAGTGCCAGCGTGAATGACCGCGCCTCCGTAATGGACTATCCCCATCCGTACATCACCCTTGATGCCCTCGGCAATATGGACTTCAGCAAGGCTTATGCTACCGGTATTGGCGAATGGGACAAACGCGCCATCATTTACGGCTACCAACACTTCCCTGTGGGAACCGACGAGCGAAAAGCCCTGCAGGACATACTCCGCGAAACCCAGAAGCAAGGCCTCCTGTACCTCACCGACCAGGATGCCCGCCCGCAAGGCAGCGCCCACCCGCAAGCCCACCTGTGGGACAACGGCGCATCCGCTGCCGATGAGTTGCGCCGCCTGCTGCAAGTGCGCAAAACCGCGCTCGGCCGCTTCGGCGAGCTCAATATCCCTCCCGGCGCACCGATGGCCGAATTGGAGCGCGTACTCGTTCCGCTCTACCTCGCCCACCGCTACCAGGCAGAGGCAGCCGCCAAAGCGATCGGCGGCGTGCAGTACAGCTATGCCGTGCGCGGCGACGGCCAGGTACCTGCCGCTATGGTGGACGACAAGCTCCAACGGGACGCTTTAGCCGCTCTGCTCCTCAGCCTCGACCCAAAGAACCTCACGCTGCCGGAGAGCATCCTGCGCAACATACCGCCGCAGCCGCCGCTGTACCCGAGAGACCGGGAACTTTTCAAGGCCCACACCGGCAATGTGTTTGATCCCATAGCGGCAGCACAGAGTTCCGCAGCGCAGACCATCGAGCTGATCCTGAACCCGGAGCGCTTGGCCCGCATGATCGAGCACCGCGCCCGGGACCCCAAACGGCTCTCCGTGAATGACATGATAGACCAGTTGCTCTCTGTCGTGAAAGTGCAAAAAGCCCAAACGCCCTTCGAGCAGGAAATCGCCCGAGCATCCGAGAAATTGGTTTTCAACCGCCTGATGCAATTGGCCGGCGATGGTTCCATTAGCTCTCAAGTATCGGCCATTGCCTGGTTTAAACTAAGCGAGTTGGAAAAGCGTTTGGAACAACAATCCGGGTATGCCGAGGAAGTGGATCAGGCAGCGCACTACAGTTGGTTGTTGCACCAGATGCGCCGTTTCCGCGAAGACCCTTCGGCGTACAAAATACCCGCCCCGCCTGCTATGCCGGACGGCGCTCCCATCGGTTGCGACCATTGAAAGCGTTTTCCTCCATGCCTCCGGGATTTTTTGTCATCAACTACCAAACTATAACATGATTATTGATCAAAACACGGTGGTTTCGCTCCACTACAAACTTCAGGAAGACGACGCTGAAGGCGAACTGATCGAGGAAACCACCGGCGGTGAACCGCTCACCTTTTTGTTCGGCGCCGGGCAGATGATCCCCGAATTTGAAGCCAACCTGGAAGGTAAATCCGCCGGAGAAGAATTTGCTTTCGGCATTCCGCATACCGATGCATACGGCGCATACGACGAAGATGCCGTAGCGGCGCTGCCCTTGTCCATCTTTATGCATGAAGGCAAAGTGGATCACGAAATGCTCCAACCGGGTCGTTCCATCCCCCTGCGCGACGAGGAAGGCCGGCTGCTGTACGGCACGGTAGAAGAAATACGCGAAGATGATGTGATCATGGACTTCAACCACCCCATGGCGGGCGTTGATTTGTACTTCACGGGCCGCATCGAGTCCGTGCGCGCCGCTACGCCCGAAGAGATCGACCACGGGCATGCGCATGGCGAGGGCGGGCATCATCATTAAG
>CAZNYK010000042.1:0-3377 GCA_964577215.1 uncultured Saprospiraceae bacterium | reverse complement strand
GTGCTGAGGTGTTACAACAGCCTTTGGAACCCGGAAAAGTTGGCTAAGGTGATGACCGACCAATCGCGCAGCACTGCCTCTGCGTCTTTTTGGTTCAACGCTGCGAGGGCAATGACAGATTCGCTGCCTGAGGAGGCCGGCAGTATGTCGGCGCCGTAAAATTCGGGTAGCGCATTTTCGCTTTGAAAAGACATTACCCTTGCAGCGTTGGTCCAGTTTTCAAACCCGAGGCCTCCTTCGCGGCATAGCCGTTCCAAGGTGCGCAGGGTCTTTTTGTCGGTAGTATCTACTGTGCAGGAAAAGGTCTTGTATGGTGAATGCCGGTACAACCCCAGTTGGTCAAATACTGCATAGCGCTTCGTGCCGTTGACGGTATAGCCGCAAGGTTCAAAATCAAACAGCAACACATCGTGGTAGCGCCGCCCGGATACAGGCTGGGGGATGCTGGTGATCACTGCGCGGGCGGGGTCTAAGGGATGCGCCCAAAGTATTTCGAACCGGCGCCCGGAGGGTACGCGAAGGGCTATCAACGCGCGCGGGTCGGCGTTGCCGGCCGTTATTCCGAATTTGTTCCACACCGTTTGGGCTATGCGATTCTTTTTCAGGGCGGTAGCCGCGATGCCGAGATTGCGCCACGCAGCCGGATTGGAGGCATGGAGCGCTACGCTGCGCTTGGCGAAGTGCAGCATGGCTTTCCATTCGCCCTGTTTTTTGTACAATTCGGCCAATTCAGCGTGAGGCTCCCACCAATCCGGGGCCGACCTGGCGATACGGCGCAACAGCTTGGCCGCATTATATATGTCGTTCTGCTCGGCAAACTGCTTGGCGTGCAGCATCAACTCGTGCAGATATGCATTTCCCTCACTCATGGTCATTGTTTGATAAATACGGCTCTTCTTTCGCTGCCTTCCTTACCGCGAAGCCGCACTTGATACAAGCCTGCCGGTAATGGGGCAATGGAAAGGCTCTTCATGCCTCCTTCGCTATACCATTCCCTGCGCAGGGGCGCCCCGCCCGGCAATTGCACGATCTCCAGTGCTCCGCCGCTGAATCCTTCGGGAAATTCCACCGAAAGCTGATCGCCGGCGGGGTTGGGAAAAACGCGCAATCCGTCTTCCGGGGCCGCTATTTCCTCCGAATCTACCAAGGGGCACGCCACATCAATGTAATTGGCTACGGTCTGCCTTACAGCAGCAAGCATGGGATAAAAGGCATTGCCCGGGCACTCGGTGGAACAACCGTCGCGGTGGCCGGAAATGCGGAACAGGTTGAGACCGGAGCTTGCATGGAGCATCATGCCGAGCGGGTCGGCGCCGACGTTGCAGGATTTCCAGGCCAGCAGTTCCCGCAAGCGGTCTAAAGCTGCCGCAGTTGGCGTTACCGTCGTATAGGTGCCGATAACGCACACGCCCATGGTCTGCCCGTTGGTGCCGCAAAAATGCGCGCCCAGCACATTGTCGCCGCGCCCCTGGTACAGCACGCCGTTGGGGTCTATGAGCCAGTTGTACCCGATGTCTGCCCAGCCGTTGGTGTTTACGTGGAAATCCCAGAAGGAACGCACCACGGCGGCCCAGTTGGAAGCCGTATTGGTCGTAGCCGAATGGTGCACGATAAGATGCGTGACCGTTGTAAAAGAAGGGTTGGCCGCCGGCGGGCAACTGCCGTCGGGGCACCAGTCCTCCCGCTTTTGGAAAGCCGGTAAAGGGCAGGGACAGGCAGCTGAAAGTTCGCCGGATGCGGCACTTTGAGCGGCGGGCAGTTCCGGGCCTGGGCTGAAAAAGTGAAAAACCGCTTCCTCCACTTCCTCGTCGCTGCGCACCTGGAAGAACCGCAGGGCCGAATCTTCAAACCTGAGTTGCCCCACCGTCCGGTCCGGCAGTTCGGCGGCGTGGAGGTCAGGCTCGCAGAAGGACCAGGGCGACCACTCGCGGCCGTCGGCAGAAAAGCGCACCCAAAGCCCCGGGGCGTCTCCGGCCCATACTGCCGACCAGGCCAAGAAGGGCGTAATATCCGTTAAGGGGATATCCTGCATCCCGCTCTCCACCCCCACAGGGATAGAGCGCAAGGTTACCGTAGCGCGGGCGCTTTGCCCCTGTGCCGCAGCAGTTATCAGCAGAAAAGTGAGAAAAAGCAGACTGGCTCTCATGGCCTCCGTGTTTTGCGGAGACAATATTGAGCATTTTTTTTGTATCGCGCAAGGGCCGGGACTACAACTCCTCGACGAGAAGGTCCACCTTGTACTCGCCGGGCTGAATGACCACAGTCGAAACCGGATACGGGGTAACCGCGCCCATGGTAATGACGTAATTACCTACTGTGGCCTGTTCCTCATTGTTTTCGGACGACAAGGTCACCGTTTGGGCAACGCCGTCAATCACCACCTCGAGCTCGATGACGATCCTGCCCGCCCAGACGCATTCGACATCTGAAGGGCAGCGCGAATCCTCGACTACTTTTTGGAATTTGACCGACAAGCTGTCGCAGGTGCAAGTGGCCGTAGCGCCATAAGCCAGTTCGAAGTGCTCGCCGGGCGAGAATTGCCCGTCCTTTGTTTTATCGCAAGAGGCGCTCAGCAGCGCGATGCCGAACAGCAGGGAAAAGAGTGATGTTTTCATGGTTTTTATACGGATAGACAGCACTTTGAGCCGGAAGGTTGGAAATTTAACTCGCAGCTGTAAAATTTCTCCAGGGTCTGATAACGCAAGCGAGGCGACATCTGCCACGCCACGGGCGTGGAAGGTGTCGTCTCGCGGCAAAAAGGAAAATCCCCCACCATTTTCAGACTACACCTCACCGCTGCGCGGGAAAGACTTGAAACAGCTGGGGCGAGCGGGGAACGCTTTCCTGCACCCGGATGCAAAAGCCGGCTTAAGAATGCCTGACCTTCTTTTTCTCAGCGTCAGACCATGCAGCGTCGAACTTTTTAACTTAATTTGTCATTATCTTTGCATCAACCATCTCAACATGCATAGCACACACAGCACCTCAAGCGGACACATGAGCAACCTCCAGTTGGAATTGCTCAAATTATACGCCACCGACATCCCGGAACAGCAACTGCTGGATATTAAACGGCTGCTCGCTGCTTATTTCGCAGAGTTGATTGACCGGGACATGGCTGCGCTTTGGGAAGAGAAAAAATGGGATGAGACGACCATCGAGACGTGGAAGCGTGAGCGTTTGCGTACCCCATACAAGTGAGCGTCTTTATGCGAATTGTACTCGACATCAACGTATTATTGATCTCTCTCCCGGTTCATTCTCCATATCGCCCCATATTTGATGCGATTAAGCAAGGAAAGTTCACTCTCCTGATTACCAATGAAATCCTGATGGAATACGAAGAAAAACTCGCCGAAAAGACCCGCCCGGAAATT
>CAZNYK010000041.1:1303-30246 GCA_964577215.1 uncultured Saprospiraceae bacterium | reverse complement strand
AAAATTGTTTTATTTTGCAATCGCAAGCATCGCCGGGGCGTTTGATCCCGGAAGGATGCCGCAAGCAAGCATTATCATTGACTTAGCAAGATATACCATAACCAATTTCGCCCGCTGATGCGCTCAATTATACTAACCCTGTCGCTTATAACAGCCGTGTCGCTCTCTGCGCAACAGCCGGCCCAGTACAGCCTGTTCATGATGAACCCGCTCAACTGGAACCCCGCCTATGCAGGGCTTGACCACTCGCTGAGCGTCACGGCCGGCTATCGAAAGCAATGGACGCAATTGCCGGGAAGTCCTGTGAGCCAGTACATCAATATCCATCTGCCGACGTACGCGCTGGGCGGCGGCATGGGCTTGCAGATAGAGAACGACCGCCTCGGCGCCGGCCGCTGGACTGCTGCTCATCTCAGCTACAGCTTCCAAAAATCGCTGGGCAGCGGCATTCTTGCCCTGGGTATCGGCAGCGGAGTAGTACAACGCACTTTGGACGGCTCATTGATACGAACGCCGGATGGCAATTACGAACCCGGCTCCGGTCTGAATCACAATGACCCGACCCTGCCGGTCGGCACGGAATCCGGTATTGCACCGACCTTCCATGCCGGTGTTTACTACCAGTCGGAGCGCATTGAAGCCGGCGTCGGCGTACGACACCTCAACGAGAGCCGGGTTGATTTGCCCACGCTTCGCTTTCAGCTCGACCGCAATATTTTTTTTCAATTCGGCGTGCATCTCGATCTCGGACCCAATCTCTCCGTGCATCCCGCCCTCCTGCTGCGCACCGATATGGTACAGACCCAAACCGATATTGCCGCCGTCTTTCGCATACAGGGAAACATCTTTGTCGGAGCTTCTTTCAGGGGCTACAGTACCGAGACGGGAGATGCCGTAGCGGGGTTGGCAGGATTTAAACTCAACGAAAACCTCACGCTGGCCTACGCATACGACATGACCATTTCGGGCCTTCAGCGCGTCAACAACGGCTCGCATGAAATCGCGATCTACTACAATCTCAACAAACCTATCGGCGTGGGTCGCCTTCCGAGGATCATTTACAATCCACGCACCTTGTAATATCATTCCAAGGCATGGTTTTGCCTTTTCGACATCACCGGAGTACTATAACAGAGAGAAGATGTTAAAAATTTTCCGCGTGTAAAATAGGGCTTCCCATATGCGCGTTTGAGGGTTTGTCTGGTTGCGAACTTATGGCTTATTCGACTCAAAAGTAAAATTTAACTTTTTTGGTTTGGGTAAAGCCTCTATCTTTGGGCGCACTTTCTCAAAAACTTTAATTCTGAAGGAAAACTCGGGTGTAAACATGAAAAAACTGTCTAAGCTTTCATTCCTGCTGCTGATCCTTGCTGCAGCGGCCTGCGGCAAACGCGAATCCGGCCAACTCACCGGCGCATTGGACCGTCCTGCCTGGAAAGGCATCAACCCTTACGGCATGGTGTATGTACCCTCCGGTACCTTGCACATCGGTCCCAGCGACCAGGACGTGAGCAATACGTTCGTACAGCGCCAGCGCTCCATATCCATCCAGGGTTTTTACATGGATGACACGGAGATCACCAACAACGAATACCGCCAGTTCGTGTATTGGGTGCGCGACTCCCTGGCCCACAGCTACCTCGACCACTACATCGACGATGAAAGAACCGGCGAGCAGCGGATCGACTGGGAATACAAAATCGACTGGGAAGACGAAACCCTCGAAGACCTCTACTACCAGGGCGACAACCGCTTTGCCGGCAAGCTCGAATACAACATCGACAAACTCTGGTTTGAATATGAGTGGTACGACTGGCAGGGCGCAGCTCACCAGGACATACGCGGCCACAACCTGAACAACCGGGGCAAAGAGCGCACTTCCTTCATCAAGAGAAAGAAAGTGAAAATCTATCCCGACACGCTCGTCTGGATACGCGATTTCTCCTACTCCTACAACGAGCCCATGACCCGGAATTATTTCCACCATCCGGCTTTCGACGATTATCCCGTAGTAGGTGTGGACTGGCACATGGCCAATGCTTTCAGCTATTGGCGCACTAAACTGTGGAATTCCTTCGAAACGCGCAAAACCGGCGTTAACAGCGAAGATTTCCGCCTGCCTACAGAGTTTGAATGGGAATGGGCGGCTCGCGGGGGCCATTCCTTGGCGCCTTATCCCTGGGGCGGCTACTATGTACGCAACGCTAAAGGTTGCCTTCTGGCCAACTTCAAGCCCGGCCGCGGAAACTACCCGGAAGACGGAGGCCTCTATACGGTAAAAGCGGACGCATACTTCCCCAACGACTACGGCTTGTACAATATGGCCGGCAACGTTGCGGAGTGGACCATCACCGCTTATGAAGACAACGCCTACTCTTTCATTCACGATTTGAACCCTGATGTGCGCTACGATGCCATGGACGATGATCCGGAGGCTTACAAGCGCAAGGTGGTTCGCGGAGGCTCCTGGAAAGATGTCATGTTCTTTCTCCAAAACGGCACCCGCTCCTATGAATACCAGGATACTACCAAGTCATACGTCGGTTTCCGCTGTGTGCTTACCTATCTGGGCCGCTCTATCAATGACTTCTGATTTGCAACCACTCTAATAGCTCAAAATATGGATATTGCCTTGTGCGGTATCCATATTTTGCATTTTTTCACTTCAGTGTGTTACTTTTCAGGAAAATCGCATTATTGAACTGTAACTTTCTTTTTTCTAACAATTTTAAACAAGCTGTAACAATGAGTTTCTTAAAAACCAAGGGCTTCAAGTATCTCAAGAACCTGATCATCGGTATCGGCGCATCTGTAGTTTTATTAGGCGCATTGTTCAAACTGGAAAGTTGGGAAGGCGCCAGCACGATGTTGATCATCGGTCTTTCTGTTGAAGCATTCATCTTCCTCTTCTTAGGTGTGATCGGGCCGGAGCCGGATTATTACTGGCACAAACTCTACCCGGGGCTTGACGACTACAACGCATCTATCGCTCCTTTGGCAGCAGGCCCGACCCAGGCTACCTCGAAGGCTGTAGCCCCTCTCAACGGCGAAGTAGTGGAGCGTCAACTCGGCGGCATGCTGATGGAACTGCAAACCATGTCCAAGAGTTTAGGCTCGCTCAAGGCCCTCCAGGAAGTGGACTTTTCCGGTACAAAAGACCAGATCAAGGCCATGAACAACTTCTACGCCAAACTCAACGAAGCTATGGCCGATCTGAGCGACACCGTGGAGGACACCAAGCAATACAAGGACCAATTGGGCGAACTGAACAAGAACATCGGCAGTCTCAACAACGTGTACAGCTCTCTCAACAGCGTATATGGCAACGTAATTGCCGCTATGGCAGGTGTGCGCGGTTAATCCCCGCACATAGAAATATACCTGTATTGTTAAACTGAAAAAAATCTCGCGATATGTCTATTCCAAAGGAGCCGCGGCAGTTGATGATCAACCTGATGTACCTGGTACTCACAGCACTGCTTGCGCTCAACGTTTCAGCCGAGGTGATGAATGCTTTTTTCTCCATTGACAGAAGCATCGAAAGCACCAGCGGCATTATTGACACCTCCAACGACAAGACCTTAGAGAGCTTGTCAAAGGTGGTGGAAGAAAAAACGAATTACAAACCGTTGTACGAAGCAGCCAACGAAGCGCGGTCCTTAGTGAAGGATTTCACTACTTATGTGGACGGCGTGCGCGACGGCCTTGAAGCGGAATCAGGAGGTCTTTTCCCTGATGACTACAAGGAGCCTATCAAAAGGGGGCGCCCCAAGCGCTACCAGGATAAGGAAATCCCGACCCGCTACTTCGTGGACGGCAACAAATCTGCCGTAGGGCGCAAGCAGGAGCCTGTAGGACCCGAACTCAGGCAGAAAATTGAGGATACCCGCAATCAACTGATAGCCATAGTGGATCGCGTTTCCAAAATGCAGATCGAGGGCACTAATTTCAGGCCTGAAGAAGTGGAAGACCTCAAAACCAAGCTCGCCCTGGCCGTGGACGAAGAATCCTGGAAATTGGCCAAGAAGGCCAGTTGGGAGGATTTCACCTTCGGTCACATGCCTGTGGCTGCCTGCTATCCGATCCTGCGCAAACTGCAAAACGACGCCCGCAGCTCGGAAGCTACGGTCATTAACTTCCTGGCAAGCAAAGTGGGTGAAACGGTGATCGAATTTGACCGCTTTGAACCCGTGGCATCCACTGAAAAAGGCTACGTCATCAAAGGCGAACCTTTTTCTGCTGAAATTTTTCTGAGCGCTTTCTCCAGCCAGGCAGCAGAGGGCATCTCCATGCGCGTCAACGGCGCCAGCCTTCCCATCAAAGACGGCAAGGGCCAATTCACTACCAGTACTACTTCGGTAGGCGAAAAGGAATACAAAGTTGACATCAGCGTGGCCAACCCCTTCACCAAAAAGGTGGACACTTACTCCAAGACTTTCAAGTATGAAGTAGGCGAGCGCTCGGTCACCGTGTCGGCAGAGAAGATGAACGTATTTTACATCGGCGTGGACAACCCGGTAGCAGTTTCTGCAGCGGGTATCTCCACCAATGATCTCAACGTAAGCATCTCCGGCGGCGGCGGCAGGATCAGGCGGGTAGGCGTCGGCGAATACGTCGTTACTGTTTCAGAACAGACACAGGACTGCCGCGTCAATGTGAGCGGCGGCGGCATGCGCGACAGCAAGCTGTTCCGCGTCAAGCGCATTCCCAACCCGGTAGCCAAATTGAGTAATTACACCGGCGGCGAAATGGGTTCCGGCGAATTCAAGGCGCAGGGCGGTCTGGCGGCTATCTTAGAGAACTTCGACTTTGACGCCAGGTGTGAGATACAAGGCTATTCCTTAGTGTACGCTCCTGCACGTCAAGACGTTGTGGAATCCGTCAACCAGGGAGGCCGCTACAATGACAAGTCGCAGCGCCTGGTACAACAAGCCAAGCCCGGCGACCGCTACTTTTTCGACAACGTGAGGGCGCGTTGCCCGGGTGATAATGCCGGCCGTCCGATCAACTCCTTGGTATTCAAGATCAAGTAATTTTTTGTGTGTTAAGGTATAATAGCCGGCCCGTCCAGGCCGTTTAATTGTCGCACTTTCAATATTTTGTCCGGGCGAAGCGAAAATGCCGGGAGGCTCTCAAGGTAAACTGCTTCGCCCGGGCAAAAAAATAAAACTGGAAACAACTATGAAAATTGCTCTCTCAGCCCTTTTCGGCTTGCTGATGCTGGCGGCTTCCCCGCTGGTCGCCCAATTTCCTTCCAACATCATGACGGAATCCGGCCAAACGGATAAAACCATGCCGCTCGACGACGTCGTAGAAAAGCGCACCATCGTGGAAAAGCGCGTACTGCCTTACGATCCCATTCGCGAAGCAGACATTTTCTGGGAAAAGCGCATCTGGCGCGTCATTGACGTGCGCGAGAAGATGAACCTCACCTTCACCTACCCGGAGCGCCCCTTTTTCACTATCCTGTTAGACGCTGCCAAATCGGGTGAGATCACGGTTTACAGCACGGAAAACGACAAGTTTACCATGCCGATGACCACGGAAGAAGTCACCTCCATCGGCGCCAGCATCGACACCGTGACCATCATCGACCCGGAAACGTATGAGGAGATCACCCAGATCGTGAGCAACGAGATCAACCCTGAAGACGTCAAGCGCTTCCGCATCAAGGAAATCTGGTTCTTCGACAGGGAAACCTCCACGCTCCAGGTTCGCATTTTGGGCATAGCTCCTTTGTATGACGAAAAGGATGAGAACGGCAACTTCAAGTACGAAAAAGCGCTGTTCTGGGTGTACTACCCCGAAGCGCGCCAGGTGCTGGCCCGCGAGCGGGTGTTCAACTTCGGCAATGACTCCTCGCCTATGACCTGGGAAGATCTCATGGAAAAGCGCTTCTTTTCCAGCTATATCTTTAAGGAGTCCAACGTGCAGGACCGCCGTTTGAACGAGTACCTCAGCGGCGTTGACCTGCTGATGGAAGGCGAACGCATCAAAAACGAGATTTTCAGCTTCGAGCACGACCTGTGGTCGTATTGATGTGAAGAACGTTGGCGAAACTTTCGAAGTTTCGTACACGTGGAAAGCCGCTCCGGGCACACCGGGGCGGCTTTTTTTTATTGGCGGGCCAGGTTTTCCAACTCTTCCATGGGATAGCGGCGGTGCAGGGTATATCGCACAGGAGGAGTTCCAACAGGCGCTTTCTCAAAAAACACCAAGCCGAGGCCTTTGGCGTAGCCTTCCCTCCCCTGCAAGTTCGGGTTGTCGGTACCGTACTTGGGGTGGGCCAATACGATCGACTCCGAGAGGGCAAACAACACGGCGGGGTACGTCTTGCCCTGGAAAACGAAAGTGGTATCCCCTGCGAAGCGGCGGTCGCGCACCACGGTGATGCGTTGGCCTTCCTCGTCCGTCCAATTTACCTGGAACTGTGCAACCTCGATCCCGCTGCGCACCTGGAAAGGAAACGTCTCAGGCTCCTCTATCTCCACCTGCGTTTGGCGTACCATCCCGGAGGCATCGTGGCTGTACAGGCGCAGGTCGTGGAGCAACGCGCCCCCTGCAGTCACCTCCTCCCGGACCAATTGCAACGGCTCCAGTTCTTGTTCGTAGTAGGTGGACAGGAGGAAGCGCCCTTCCTCGCCGGAGCGCGCGCGATAATACCAGTAAACGGGGGTCAGCGTGTCATGGGAGCGATATTCATACACGAGGCCCTCCTTGAGCTGTTCGAGCGGAAAATAATAGTCGCTGATGTCGCGCGGCGCGTCATTGCGGCAGGAAAAGAGGAGAGCGATACAGCCGGGCAGGAAAAAAGCAAGACGTTTTGTCATATTACAGCTTTGGTATAAAATGTGAAGCGATGGATAGTCGTTTCCGACACGATGCAAAAGTATTATCTTTGCATCCCTTATTAGACACATCTCTCAAAACAGGATATATGTTCAATTTTATTGGGAAATCCCTCAAAAAAGTATTCGGCACCAAGCACGAACGCGACGTGGCCGCTTACGGCCCCGTGGTGGAACGCATACATGAATTTTACGAAGAATTGCAGCAATTGAGCAATGACGAGCTGCGCAATAAAACCCATGAATTTCGCAGCCGCATTGCCGACTATCTCTCCGAAATAGACGGGGAGATGCAATCCATTCGCCAACAGGCTATTGAAGAAGAGGATATCCACGCCAAGGAAGAGCTTTTTGACGAATTGGACAAAATGGAGGAGGATCGCAACAAGGCCCTCGAAGAGATACTGCGCGACCTTTTGCCCGAAGCTTTCGCCGTAGTGAAAGAAACTGCGCGGCGCTTTACGGAAAACGAAACCCTAACCGTAACGGCTACCGAACACGACACAGAGCTTGCCGCCACTAAAAGTTACGTATCCATCGAAGGCTCCAAAGCCGTCTGGAAGAACCGCTGGACAGCCGCCGGCGCCGAGATCACCTGGAATATGGTGCATTACGACGTGCAACTCATCGGCGGTATGGTATTGCACGACGGTAAAATTGCCGAAATGGCCACCGGCGAGGGAAAAACCCTCGTAGCCACCCTGCCCGCCTATCTCAACGGCCTGTCCGGCCGCGGCGTACACGTGGTGACCGTAAACGATTATTTGGCTCGCCGCGACTCGGAATGGATAGGGCCTATTTTTGAGTTTCTCTTTCTCACCATTGATTGCATAGACAAACACCGCCCCCACTCCCCGGAGCGCCGCAAAGCATACGAATACGACATTACCTACGGCACCAACAATGAATTCGGCTTCGACTACCTGCGCGACAACATGGTGTTCACTCCCGAAGAAATGGTGCAGCGCAAACACCACTATGCCATGGTGGACGAAGTGGACTCCGTGCTCATCGATGACGCCCGCACCCCGTTGATCATCTCGGGGCCGGTGGCTCAGGGCGCCGACGACGAGGAGTACATCGTTCTCAAACCCTACGTGGAACGCTTGCTCGAAGCGCAGCGCCGGCTGGCCACTCAATACTTGGCCGAAGCCAGGAAACTCTTTGAAAAAGGCAATACCGGCTACCAGGAAGGCGAGGCAGGCATGTCGCTTTTGCGCGTGTACAGGGCACTGCCCAAATACCGGCCGCTCATCAAATTCCTCAGCGAAGAAGGCGTAAAAGTAACGCTCCAAAAGGCGGAGAACTTCTACATGCAGGAGCAAAGCAAAAACATGCACTTGGTGGATGAGCCCCTGCTCTTCACCATTGATGAAAAGAACCGGGGGGTGGAACTCACCGAACACGGCGGCGAATTCCTGGCCAAAGGGCAGGAAGATGTCAACTTCTTTGTCATGCCCGACGTAGCCTCCCGCATCATCGAAATTGACGCCGACGAAACCTTGGACAAGGCCCAAAAGGAAGAAGCCAAAAACAAACTGGCACAGGACTTCGCCGTCAAATCCAAGCGCCTGCATGCCATGTACCAATTGCTCAAAGCATACACCCTTTTTGAGCGCGACGAAGAGTATGTGGTAATGGAAGGCCAGGTAAAAATAGTGGATGAGCAAACCGGCCGCATGATGGAGGGCCGCCGCTACTCCGACGGTCTTCACCAGGCGCTCGAAGCCAAGGAGAACGTAAAGGTCGGCGAGGTAACCCAGACCTATGCCACCATTACCCTCCAGAACTACTTCCGCATGTACCACAAACTCGCCGGTATGACAGGTACCGCCGAAACAGAAGCCGGTGAATTGTGGGATATTTACAAATTGGACGTGGTAGTGATCCCCACCAACCGGGCCATCATCCGCGACGACAGGCAGGACCTCGTATTCAAAACCGCACGCGAGAAATTCAATGCCGTTATCGATGAAATTTCCCTGCTCAGCCAGGCCGGCAGACCGATACTGGTGGGCACCACCTCCGTGGACGTATCGGAAAAGCTGAGCCGCATGCTTCATCTGCGCAACATAGAACACAACGTGCTCAATGCCAAGCAGCATCAGCGCGAAGCCGAGATCGTGGCAAAAGCAGGCCGGCAAGATGCGCAGGGGCACGGCAACGTCACCATTGCTACCAACATGGCCGGCCGGGGAACCGACATTAAGCTGGCGCCGGAAACGCTCTTCGACGTGCAGGTGCGGGAAGATAAATCCGCCAAGGGCGGTCACCGCTATATACTCACCCAGCGCGGTTCGGGCAAAGTGACGGAAATGGACCTGGACCACCCGCTGGCGCCTGCTTTCCAACTCACGCCCTCAGTTAAAGTGGTAGGCGGTCTGGCCATTGTAGGCACGGAGCGCCACGAATCCCGCAGGGTTGACCGCCAGTTGCGCGGCCGCGCCGGCCGCCAAGGCGACCCCGGTACTTCCCAATTTTATGTATCGCTCGAAGACAACCTCATGCGCCTTTTCCAATCGGAGCGCATTGCGGGATTGATGGACCGCATGGGGCACAAAGAAGGCGACGTCATCCAGCACAGTATGGTGACCAAGTCCATAGAGCGCGCTCAGAAAAAAGTGGAAGAAAACAACTTCGGCATCCGCAAGCGCTTGCTCGAATACGACGACGTGATGAACATACAGCGCGAGGCCATTTACAAAAAGCGCAAAAACGCCTTGTACGGCGAGCGTTTGTCGGTGGACCTGAGCAATATGTTCCGCTTCAATGTGGAGAACGTAGTAGGCCAAAACAAAGCCGCCGGTGATTTTGACTCATTTCGCCGCGATGCGCTCCAGGTACTGGGCATTGACCCGCAGATGGATGCCGCAGACTTCAGGGAAGCGCCTGCCGATGAACTGGCAGAGCGATTAGAACGGCAGTTTTATGAGTTTTACCACCGCAAATCAGCCCAGATCGCCGATTTCCTGATGCCGCAAATACGCGATATCTATGCCAACCAGAGCCACCAGTACAAGGGTATCCAGTACATGTTTTCCGATGGGGGCACCCATCCTCTGCTGGTGCGCAGCGAAATAGAAAAAGCCGTAAACACCAAAGGAAAATCCATACAGAGCGACATCGAGCAGGCGGTCACTTTGGCCCTCATCGACGACAAATGGAAAGAGCACCTGCGCAATATGGACGACCTGAAAGAAGCGGTTCAGGCGGCGTCTTTTGAGCAGAAAGACCCTTTGGTGGTTTATAAAATGGAGGCTTACAACCAGTTTGAGCAATTGATCACAGAGGTCAACGAAGATGTCTCCGCCTATTTGACCAAAGGCGGTTTGTTGCTCCCCGAAAACCGGCAATTGGCGCCTGCCCGCGAACGGCGCACTGATATGAGCCGGTTGCGCGAAGGCCGGAGTGCAGCGGCGGAAGCCGCCCGGGCAGCAGCAGAAGGCGTATCCCGTGGTCATTCCAAACCCGAAACGGTCAAACGCACCGAAAAAAAGGTGGGCCGCAACGACCCATGCCCCTGCGGGAGCGGAAAAAAGTACAAACACTGCCACGGAAAGGACGCGTAAAATTTTTGTTAGGTTTTTGTAACAAAATATTTGGGTTCAGTGGCGGCGTTTTGATTTTTGCCCTAACTTGCAGCCGATTTCATAGCCAAATACAGAAAGCTCCAAGGTTCGCTTCCCTGGGTTGAACAACGCGAAAATTGATCCGATGAACTTGTCGAAATACATTGACTTCACCCTGCTCAAGCCCGATTGTACCCCGGACAATATCCGGCAATTGTGCGACAGCGCCCGGCAATACCAGTATGCCTCGGTATGCATCCCGCCTTTTTTTGTAAAACAGGCTTCGGATCACTTGGCCGACAGCACTGTAAAAATCGCCACGGTTGTTGGTTTTCCCATGGGGTATTCCGCAACGCCCGCCAAAGTGGAAGAAATTAAAAAAGCCTTGGACGACGGCGCAGACGAGATCGACGCCGTCATCAATATTTGCGCAGTGAAGAGCGGCAACTGGAACTACGTGCGCAACGATATCGACAGTATGACCACTGCCGTACACCTCAAGGGAAAGTCCATCAAGATCATCATCGAAACCGGCCTGCTCAGCGAAGAGGAAATACAAAAGGTCTGCGAATTGGCCCTTGAACTCAAACCCGACTTCATCAAGACATCCACCGGCATCCACGGTGAGGGCGCTACGGTGCATGTGGTTAGGCTTTTGCAGCAACAGCTCCAGGGTAAGATACGCATTAAAGCCTCCGGCGGCATCCGTACCCCGGAAGACGCCGCGCGCCTGATAGAAGCCGGAGCGGCAAGGATCGGCACTTCCTCCCTCTTGGTGTGAACACACCGGAATCAGGCATTCCTGCCTGCAGCGTTTCAGGAAATGGTTTTTCCACAAGCCCGGCCGGCCCGGCAGCAGCAACTTTCTTGAACGGCAGTTGCCGGATTGCCGCGCTCATTTCATATCTTTGCCGAAAAGACAATTATGCTTAGGATTCTGTTATTCGTCGCCGGTTTTTGCGGCATTGCCTTGTCAGTCAGGGCACAGGGCCAGGTCGTCATCAAGGAAGACCCTCTCATCACCCGGATGATGAATACCTACGAGCAGACCAACAAGGCCCGGAAAACCGTGGATGGTTGGCGCATACAAATCTTAGCCACCCCCGACCGCCAAAACTTAGACCGCAACTTACAGTCTTTCCAGTATCGCTATCCCAACCTGGCTGCCGACTGGGTGCATAACAACCCCTACTACAAAGTCAGGGTCGGCGCTTTTTCCACCAAGCTGGAAGCGTTGCGATTGCTGCACATTCTCAAACCGGATTATCCCGGTGCGTATTTGGTAGCGGACAATCAGATGAAGCCTACCGAATTGCTCGGTAATTATTGACGCTCATGGCAACTCCTTCCCGTCACGGTTGGCGCAATATTGATTGGGTAGCCTTCTCCATTTTCCTCAGCCTGGCAGCCATAGGCTGGCTGATGGTGTATACCGTAAACTACTCCGAACTGGGGCGGGGCATGAGCTTTTTCAGTTCTACCGCAGGAAAACAAACCATGTGGTTGTTTATCGCCATGCTCGCATTCGCGGTGGTCATGGTTATAGACTGGAAATTCTGGCAGACATTCAATCTGCCGATATACGGACTGGCCCTGCTTTTGCTTGTGGGCGTGCTTTTCTTCGGCACCAACATCAAAGGAGGCACTTCCTGGTTTTCTTTCGGCGGTTTGACCTTTCAACCTTCCGAGTTGGCCAAGTTTGCCACCTGTTTAGCCCTGGCCGGTTTCCTGAGCACGTACAGTACCAATCTGCGGCACCTGCGCAGCCAGGCTGTCGCTTTCGCCATCATTGCCGTGCCGATGGGGTTGATCTTTTTGCAGCCGGATGCAGGCTCGGCGCTCACTTTCCTGTCGTTTTTCATTTTGTTGTACAGGGAAGGGCTTTCGCCCGGCTTTTACGCCGTGGGGTTTTTCCTTGCCGGGGTGCTTTTATTCAGCCTGCTCTTCAACCCGGTCATAGTGCCGGTATTGATTTCTATTGGAGCGTTTTATGTGCTGGCCAACAATTTCCGGGAGCCTAAGCATTGGCGCCGGGCGGCCATAGCCGTAGCCGTTCTTTCCGTAACCGCATTGAGCTTCGGCAAACCCTGGATAGCGCTGGCTCTCGGCCTGGCAGGGTTCGTCAGCGCGGGCTTTCTGCATTTGGCCCGGTTCAACGCGCGCCTGGCAGGGATGCTCACTTTGGTACTTGTAGCCGGAAGCGGCTTGGCTTTCACTACCGACTACGCCTTCAACAACATTCTTAAACCCCACCAACAAGACCGCATCAACGTTTGGCTGCACCCGGAGCTATGCGATCCACGCGGATCGCTCTACAACGTGTTGCAGTCTAAAATGGCCATCAGTTCGGGAGGACTCGAAGGCAAAGGATTCTTGGAGGGCGTAATGACGAAAATGAACTACGTGCCCGAACAGAGTACCGACTTCATCTTCTGCACGGTGGGCGAAGAACAGGGTTTCATAGGCAGTGTGACTGTGATCGGGCTGTTTTTGGCCTTGCTGCTGCGCGTGGTTTTCATCGCCGAACGGCAGCGATCCAACTTCAGCCGCCACTATGCCTATGCCGTAGCGGGATTGCTCTTCATCCACTTTTTTATTAATATCGGCATGACGATGGGCCTGCTTCCTATCATCGGCATCCCCCTGCCGCTTATCAGCAAGGGCGGCTCCGCATTGATCGGCTTTACCCTCATGATCGCCGTGTTGCTCAAATTGGATAGCAACCGGTACAGCCTTTAAAACCTTCCTGCCTTGTTTTCTTTCGACCTGCAACATACCGACCCGCAATCCAAAGCCCGCGCCGGTCTCATTCAAACCGCCCACGGCTCTATCGCTACGCCCATTTTTATGCCAGTGGGAACGGTGGGTTCCGTCAAAGCGGTACACATTCACGATCTGCGCGACGAGATCAAAGCGCAGATCATCCTCGGCAACACTTATCATCTCTACCTGCGCCCGGGCATTGAAATACTGAAAGGAGCGGGCGGCCTGCACCGCTTCAACGGCTGGGAGCGCCCCATGCTCACCGACAGCGGCGGCTACCAGGTGTACAGCCTCAGCGGTACGCGCAAAATTGCGGAGCAGGGCGTGACTTTCACCTCGCACATCGACGGCTCTAAGCACGTGTTCACCCCTGAAAGCGTCATGGATGTGCAGCGTGCCATCGGGGCCGATATCATTATGGCTTTTGACGAGTGCCCCCCCTACCCTTCCGATTACAAGTACGCCCGCAACTCGATGGAAATGACGCACCGCTGGCTTCAGCGCTGCATCGCCCGCTTTGAAGAAACGCAAGGACTTTACGGCTATGAGCAGACGCTCTTCCCCATCGTCCAGGGCAGCACTTACGAAGACCTGCGCATTGCCTCCGCCGAGACCATCGCCGCTGCCGGCATGCCCGGCAACGCCATCGGCGGCCTTTCAGTAGGCGAGCCGGAAGAAGACATATACCGCTTCACCGAATTGGTGTGCGACATACTGCCCCAAGACAAACCCCGCTACCTCATGGGCGTGGGCACCCCGGTGAACATCCTGGAGGCCATTTCGCTGGGCGTCGATATGTTCGACTGCGTACTGCCCACCCGGAATGCCCGCCACGGCATGCTCTACACCGCTGAGGGCATCATCAACATCAAAAATCAAAAGTGGAAAGACGACTTCAGCCCCATTGACGAAAACGGCCCCTGCGCCACCAGCCGCTACCACTCCAAAGCCTACCTGCGGCACCTCATCCACAACCACGAAATCCTGGGCGCCATGATCGCCTCGCTTCACAATCTCAGCTTTTTCCTGTGGTTGGTGGGGGAAGCCCGCGCGCGCATCATCGCCGGGGATTTCCTGCACTGGAAGCGGGGGATGGTGGAAAAGCTCGGCAGGCGGATTTGAGGACTGTCTGGCAATTCCCTGTTCATATCACTGCTGAAGCTGCTACGCCGGGCCAAACAGCCGGCATGCCTGTATCGTAAAAGTATAGCTTTGGTTTTTTTGCGTCTGCAAATTGTTTGTCCTTTGAGTAAGCCGAATAAAAAATAATTTTTTTTACATTTTTTTTAATTATTATTCCAAAAACGGATGAGCAATTGGCATAACCGGCACTTAAGAATCTATAATTCATGGGGTCGATCTGATTTATCGTAATTTTACCCATTATTTTTTGTTTTTTCCGCGAAATAATGACAAATATTTGCCGGCGACTGACAATAATCATTTCCCCCCATGACGAAAGTCAACATTTTCCGGTTTTTTGCATCAATATATTTGCACTGCAATACATGAAAAAAGATTCATTTATTCATTGAAAAGACAGGATTGAAAACGTTCCCGGCTCAAATCGCGGAGCAAAAAAATCAGGCCAAGCATTCCAATGTGTTAGTAGAATACTTCCCTCCTTTTTTCTTCCGGCGACAGCAGCCGACTCACATTATTTCTAACTTTTAATTTCTTGCCATGAAAAAGTCGATTCAACTTTCGCTGCTGCTTCTCGCCGTGATGACACTGGCGCTCACCGGATGCAAAAAGGAAGAAGTTATTACCACGGAAACTTCTTATGAAATCCTCAGCAATTACGTTGTACAAAACAATCTCGACCTACCTGCCATCGTGGCCGGCTTCACTAAATCGGGCAGCCAGATCAATGTGAACACAACTGATTTTTCAGTGCCCGACTATTTCGTGATCGACCTTCGCGCCCAAGCCGACTTCGACGCCGGACACATCAAAAACTCGGTAAACGTTGCGATGGCTAATGTGCTTGAAGCCGTGGCTTCCCTGCCGAAAGATCAGAAAATACTCATAACCTGCTATACCGGTCAGAATTCATCGCGCGCAGTAGTAGCTTTGCGCATGATGGGCTACGCCAATACCTTCACACTCAAATGGGGTATGGCCGGCTGGCACCAGGATTTCGCTTCCAGGTGGGATTCCAGGACAGCCGATATTACGTCCCCGAATTGGGTGAATTCAGGCTCGCCGGAAATCGCCACCCCAACCACTGTGCTTCCGGTTTTCACTTCTACGGCTACCACGGGCGACAAGATCCTGGAAGAAAGGGTAAAAGCCACCCTGGCCAATAATACGTGGACGGTGACCCGTGACGATGTGCTCGCCAACCCGCAGAACTACTTCATCAACAACTACTGGCCCACCGTTTCCTGGGATGCGTTCGGTCACTTCAGCGGCGCTTACCGCATCTTTGAAGACCTCAAAACCGAAAATCTCAAACTGTTGCGCACCGATAAGCCTTTAGTGACCTACTGCTACACCGGCCAAACTTCCGGCATCGTTACTACCTGGCTTCAGATCATGGGCTACGACAATGCACGCAGTTTAATGTTCGGCGCAAATGCAATGGTTTACACACCGCTGAAAGGCAGTACAGTAGATGACGCCAAGAAAAAATCCTGGAAAGGCGAAGGTTCCGGTAGCACCAATAACTTTGGGTACTACGATTCCAGCAATACCATGCACAACCCAATCTAAGAGTTGTATGCATAAGAGGCTGTATTGCAATTGACAGAAAAAAGGCAATCATGTCACCTCCCTTGCCTGTGCTCTTTGTATCCTGTGATACAGCCTCCACTTTTGTTTCTGCCATCACTGCTCTCCTGATATTGCCGTGACTTTTGTCGCTACAGCCCACGCTCTGCCTATGCTCTATACATAAAAAAAACTCGCCATGAAAAAACTATTAGTTCTCACCATATCGGCACTGTTGTTTTTGCCGTCTATTATGCGCGCGCAAGCGTGTATTGAACCCACCTCCGACGAAGGCATTACCATCATAGGCTTCATCCAGCCTCAATTCGAGTACCTCCTTGCCGGGCAGGACCTCCAGGGAAAAAACCTGGACGAAAGCTCCTTCTACTTCAACCGCGCCCGCCTGGGCGTGACAGGTAACATACCTTATGATTTCAGCTACTATCTCATTACCGAGATCAGCCCGACGCTCAACGGCGCCCGGAATGTCCAACCGCCGCTGCTATTGGACGCATTCATCAGCTACAACCGTTTTGCGCCTTTTGCTAAAATTTCTGCCGGTCAATTTAAAGTGCCTTTCGGCATAGAACTACCGCAAGCCTGTCACAAGTTGCACACCATAAACCGGTCCACGGTGGTCTCTAATCTAGTTGACCCTTGGCGCGATCTCGGCATCATGGTAACCGGCGGCACCGGCGACCTCAACATCCTGGGGACAAAAACCAAAAATGCCGTATCATACAGTCTTGGCGTATTCAACGGCGGCGGGATGAACAACAAGGACAACAACCGCAACAAATCCATCGTTGGACGCCTTGCCCTGAAGCCTTTTGATCTGGTGACGGTAGGGGCAAGCTACCGGTTCACCAAGTTGCCGCCCCAAGCAGACGGCGTTACCGAAGAGGATACCCGCAAACGCTTCGGCATGGACATGGAACTCAACTACAAGCGCTTCATCATTCAGGGCGAATACGTCAAAGGCATCGACAATGGCTCATACACAACAGGCGGTGGCTGCGGCGGTGATGTGGAAGTTCATTTGGGATCAAAAAAACGCGATGGTTTCTTCGTACAAGCGCTCTACATGACACCCTGGCGCTTACAACCGGTAGTGCGGTACGAACGCTATGATCCCGACTTGAACCTCGCCTCCGATCAGGTGCTCCTGCCGGGCGACGGCCTGCAAAACATCATCACCTACGGTTTGAACTACTTCTTCAACGACAAGGTGCGTTTCCAGATCAACTACCTGTACAAAGCAGAGGAAACCGCACGCCTGGAATTCAAAAACGACATCATTCTCACGCAATTCCAGGTTGTGTTCTGATTGCAGCTGCGAGACGCTGGGAACTCGCAACTTAAAGTTCGCAACCCGAAGCTTTTCAAAAACAAAGTTTTAACCAAAAAAATAAATCATGAAAGTTCTGCAAAAAATTTCATTTCTCATAGCGGTCATCCTGCTCTCGGTGCTCCGGCTCTTCGCTCAACTGGATTTCATTACCGCTGAAGAATTCACTGCTTTGTCCAAAGCCAATCCCGCTCTGGTAGTAGTGGATGCAAACCGCGCCAAAACCTTCCAGGCCAACCACCTCAAAGGCGCCATCCATATCAACCACATGGATTTATACCTTGATGGAGAGATCAAGGGCTTGCTGAAAAGCCCGGAAGAATTGGCAGCATTTTTCGGAAAAAAAGGCATCAGTGAAAATAGCTCCGTCGTACTCTATGACGATGCGACCCACAAATACACAACTCGCCTGTACTGGGTGCTCAAATACCTCGGCGCCAATGACGTAAAGATACTCAACAAGGATTTGGAAGCCTGGAAAAAATCGCGCTTGCCGCTTTCTACCGAAGTAGTAGCGCTAAAACCAGTCACTTTCAATCCTACACTCAACGCGGAGATGCTGGTTACTTTTGAAGACGTGGCGCAACGCAAAGACCAACCTGAGGTAATTCTCGTTGATAGCCGCAACGCCGAAGAATTTGCCGGCAAAACGGAAGACAGTAAAGGCCATATCCCCGGCGCTATCAATCTTGACCAGGCAATACTGCTTACCGAAAACGGTTATTTCAAACCTGCGGAAGAACTCAAAACCATCGTCCAATCCGCAGGAATCACTCCCGACAAGGAAGTGATCGTGTATTGCGTGACCGGCGTGCGCGCTTCCGTACTCTACTATGCGCTTAAAAATGTACTCGGCTACGAGAATGTGAAAGTGTATGACGGCAGCTACAACGAGTGGGTAGCAAAGAGCAATGTGGTCAATTGAGTAAGCACTGGGGCGAACAAGATTCATATACCTCAACCTTCGCTCTCGAAATTGAAAGAAGATCAGTTTTTTTATGGCAAGGTGGCCCTGCCTCCGCTTCGGCGCCGACAGGGCTTCTGCCTGACCGGATGGGCAAGCTCAGCAGGCGTTCGCCTTACTTCCAGGCAGGCTCTGCGCACTGAGCGCTCATCCTTTTTCGTGCAGATTTAAAATCGAGCAGCGACTGTTCCATCACATTGGAGCGGTCGCTGTGGCATTTCAGGCAGGCGCCTACCGTGAGTATGCGTTGCTGCTCGACCACGCTGAAAGGACGGGCGTTGCTGCGGGTGGCAGATGGCTCATGCGGTTCCTGAAGAAAGCCGGTCCAGGCATCTTGCGGAAGATTGTCATATTCATCGGGCGCATATTCAGGGTAGAACTGCCAACGTCCCGTTCTGCCTTCTTGCATGAATTCTAAGCGCCCCCGACCGTAGCCCAGCGCCAGCGGATCGCTGTGGCAGGAGCGGCAGGAGCGGCCCGCAGCGGCGGTAGTGTGCGGCGCCGTCGGCGCAAAAAGCCGGTGGAATATAGCCGCTTCCTGTTTTCTGCTGAACGCGCTTTTATCTATTGTGAGGATCATGCCCGGGATGAACTCCCTGATACGGCGCACTTGCTCATTGTTCATATTGCTGTGCTGCACTACGCCGAGCGTCGGCGGCCCGGCAAAAAAAACGCCGATATGCTCCTCCCATTTGCCCTGCGTTTTGCGTTTGTCCAACAAATCAAAAGCCTGTAATTCAGGACTGAAAGTAGTGTGACAACCTATACACTGCGGCGCCCAGGCCGTATGACAGGCGCCGCACGAAAGATCTTGATGGGCAGTACCGCGTGTGCAGATGGCAGCCGGCGCTTTCAGAGGATGGCGCTTGCCGGAGTTTTTGCTCATCAACCAGGGTACGCCATTTTCGTCTAAGGGCAAGTTCCAGATGCCGTACAGGAAGCGCCGGCCCTTGCCTTCTACCCCACGTAAGGCCATGATCTTTTTGGATTCCACGTTGAGACTATCGTAAGGCACGGTAAGCGCCCTGCCGCTTACGTGGCAATACTCGCAGCGCACTTTCACAGCATCCTCTTCGTGCATATAGCGTTGGCCGTCGCCCATGATTTCGGTTGCGCTGTGGCAATCGATGCAGGCCAAACCGCGCTCGTGGTGTACATCTGCCGCCACGAACTCAAATACCCGCCCGTCTTCCAAAAGGCGAAATCCGGACCGGTCTTTCATCTCTTCCGGGCTAAGGGAAGTCTCATGCCAGCCCTCGAAGTTGGTGGAAATCCTCCCCGAGCGGCTGTGGCAGCCGAAGCAGTGTTCGTTGCCGGTTTGAAGGTTGATGGCAGGATGTATACGCGGCAGCCGGCTTGGGTCTTCCCTGTAGCCTTGAAGGGATGCCAAAGCTTCTGCGTTATATTGCAGGTGGCAGGCGATGCAGCCGCCGCCCCGCGAGCGTTCGCTCACCGGAGCCGGATGTTTTTTTTCATTGCCCAAATGGCAGGAGGCGCAGAGGTGCCTCAAATGCGTATCCGCTGCAGAAGCCGTGCCGATATCGCGGATGTGGGCGAAACCGTCCGGCGAATCCTGTTCTCCAAAAACAAAGCGATTTACCGACACCACACCCGACATACTGCTCATGAGAGATTGTTCCACCCGCATGGCGATGTCGCCATGGCAGTTGACGGTGCCGCAGGTTTGATACACGTTGCTCTGATTACCGGGAACGAGCACTACACCCTCATGCGCCTGGACCTTGTCGAGCGAGCGCGCATTGCCCAAATGGCAGGGCGTGCAACCGATGACATGCGGGTTGTGGACTGCTTCAAACCCGGCCATGTCGCCGTGACAGCTTAAGCAGCTTTCCCCTGCGCCAAGCATTTCGTGAGCAGGGCCGGGGGCGCCGGGATGGCGGGCGGGGATGGTGTCGTGGCTAAGGGCGTGGATGATCCACCAAAGGCCTGCCGCGATGCAAAGAAGAATGACAAGGGTACGGGGAGAAATATTCATCAAATAAGCCTTTGAGTGAACGATTAGCCCAGCAGATTTATCTTAGCCCTGTCATTAACCGGAAAAACTGACGATTGGGTTGTGTTGGGTGTGATTCATGCCGGTTTAATGTAACGGTCATCGACGCGGCGTCTCTTCCCTTTAGGCAAAGTGTATTTGACAATGCAGAGAATCGGCCGGGTAGTGCAAAGATAGTCTTTTTGAGGGATGTGAGTCCACCTTGCGAGCTAAGGGTTTCAAGCCTATTCCTTTGCACTTGAGGAACTGATATAAATCAGCTGCCGCCTTGACCTTAATCACCTAAAAAAACCACCATAACCGTTTATTTCGCGCTTGAAATAACACATGACGAAACCTTCATTTCTCATGGCTACAAGACGCGATTTCATCAAAATTTCCGGGTTGGGGCTGATGGGTCTCGGGCTGGGCGGCGGCGCATACGGCCTGCTGCGGGCCTCCACGGCATGGGAAGACATCCTGGCCGAAGGCATCAGGTTCTCGCCTACTTATTGTGAAGTGTGCTTCTGGAAGTGCGCCGGCTGGGTGTACAAAAACGAGAAAGGCGACATACAAAAAGTTGTGGGCAACGACACCGATCCGCACTGCAACGGGCGCCTATGTCCGCGCGGTACAGGCGGCGTGGGCATGTATCACGACAAAGACCGCCTAACCACTCCTTTGATCCGCGTGACGGAAAACGGCAAACAGACCTTCCGCAAAGCTTCCTGGGATGAGGCACTGGACTGGATCGCCGAAAAAATGAAAAAAACCAAAGAGCAGTACGGCCCTGAAAGTGTGGCGTTGTTCAGTCACGGCACGAGCGGAGACCACTTTGAGCACTTGTTCAAAGCCTTCGGCTCCGCTACTTTGGCCGGGCCTTCCTACGCACAATGCCGCGGCCCTCGCGATGCCGGCTTCAAAGCTACATTCGGTACAAGTGTAGGCTCTCCGGAACCTACCGACATACGCGATACGCGCTGTTTAGTGCTCATCGGTTCGCATATCGGCGAGAACATGCACAACAGCCAGGTACAGGAAATGGCCGACGCCATTGACAAAGGCGTGGATATCATCACCGTGGATCCCAGATTCTCCACCGTTGCCGGTAAATCCCGGCATTGGCTGCCCATTAAGCCCGCCACTGATATGGCGCTGTTGCTGGCATGGATGCACGTACTCATTTACGAAGAACTTTACGACAAGGCTTACGTGGAGCGTTACACCACCGGCCTCGACCGGCTCAAGCAGCATGTGCGCCGCTTCACACCCGAATGGGCTTACGGCATCACCACCATCAAGCCTGGGCAAATTCGCAAAACTGCCCGCCTCATGGCGGCAGCAGCCCCGGCCGTTATTGTACACCCGGGCCGGCATGTGACCTGGTACGGCGACGATACCCAGCGCTCCCGCGCCATAGCCATCCTGAATGCGCTACTGGGATCATGGGGGCGGCGCGGCGGTTTCTTTCTGAAAGAACGGGCCTCTATTCCCGAATTCCCTTACCCGCCTTACCCCAAACCCGGCTGGACCTGGCGCGATACCTTGGACGGCCGCTTTGCGCTGGCCGACGAGGCAGTGACCAACACGCTCATCGAGGCCTCTATCCCTGCCGATGGCAAGCCGGCACGAATCAAGGGCTGGGTCATCACCGGCACCAACCTTCCGCAGGCCATACCCGAAAAAGGCACGATGCTGAAGGCCCTGGATGCCTTGGACTTTGTGGTCGTTGTGGATACCATGCCCATGGAAGTGACAGGTTTTGCCGATGTGGTATTGCCTGAATGTACTTTCTTCGAGCGCTACGACAACCTGCGCAATGCCCCTTTCCGGGAACCTTCATTAGCACTGCGTATGCCGGCTGCCGAGCCGTTGGGCGACTCCAAGCCATCCTGGTGGATGGCCAAGCAACTCGGCGAACGCCTCGGCCTAGGAGCGTACTTCCCTTACAATGATTACAGCGAAGTACTCGACTGGCAATTGAAGCAGATCGGCTCGTCTTTGGACGAGATGAAAAAGCTGGGCGTTCTCATGATGCCGCGCAAGAGTGAAAACCTCTACATCCGCGAGGGCGAACCGGTGGAATTCCCCACCCCAAGCGGCAAAATTGAACTGTATTCCAGCGTTCTGGAACAGGCCGGCTTCGATTCCCTGCCCAACTACACTGCCCACCCCGAACCGCCGGAGGGTTACTACCGCCTCATATACGGGCGCGCCCCCATGCATACCTTCAGCCGCACAGCCAACAACCCAAACCTTACCGACCTGATGAGCGAGAATGACATCTGGGTCAATCCCAGGGTAGCGCGCATCTGGGGGATTAAAAACGGGCAGTATATATGGCTCAAAAACCAGGACGGCATGGTATCCGATTTTGCCATACGGGTGCGCATCACCGAGCGCATCCGCTGGGACTCCGTGTATATGGTACACGGCTTCGGCCACAATCGCAAGGAGATGAGCCGCGCTTTCGGCAAAGGCGTGAGCGACACGCAAATGATTACCTCCGTAATGACCGACCCCGTGATGGGCGGCACAGGTATGCGGGGTAACTTCGTGACCTTTTTATTGAAAGAACCTGTAAAAATAACCGCGTCATGAGATACGCCATGGCCATTGACACCAAGAAATGCGTTGGCTGCTCCGATTGCGTGGTGGCTTGCCAATTGGAAAACAATGTTCCTATCGGCTACTGCCGCGACTGGGTGACGGAAACAGTGAGCGGAACTTATCCCAATATCGAAATGGAACTGCGCTCTGAGCGCTGTAACCACTGCGCCAATCCGCCCTGCGTGCGCTGCTGCCCTACCGGCGCCAGCCACATCGCGCAGGGGGGCGTTGTATTGGTTACACCCGCCAAATGCATCGGCTGCGGGGCCTGCATTGAATCTTGCCCTTACGACGCCCGCTTTTCACATCCCGAGGGCTACGCGGACAAATGTACATTCTGCATACACCGGCTACGCAAAGGCTTGAAGCCGGCCTGCGTGGCGGTATGCCCTACCAAGTGCATTTACTTCGGCGATTTGGACGACCAGTCAAGCGAGGTATCGGAAATGCTGCGCAAACGCAAGTACAAGGTGCTGGCGCCGGAAGCCGGCACCAAGCCGCAAGTGTATTATTTGATTTGATAATTGAAGCGCGACCATCTCGAATTGGAATGCACAACCCGAAGCCGAATGTCAAAAAGCAACAGCCATGACAGAAGAACTTATCATCAGTGGAAGGAATATTCCCCACATTGATCCTCATCTCAATATATGGCACTGGCCTGTCCCGGCGTATTTGTTCCTGGGAGGGCTGGCGGCCGGCATCCTGTTTTTTGCCTCCCTGTACACGTTAACGGGCAAAGAAAAAATATTGCCCACAGCGGTAAAACGGGCCACTTTCATAGCGCCGTTTGCGCTTGTGCTCGGCCTGTTTTTTCTATTCATTGACCTAAAGAATCAATGGTATTTCTGGCGGCTTTATTTAACTTTCCGCACCCAGTCGCCCATGAGTTGGGGCGCATGGGTACTGATGGGCATCACGCCGCTTTCTTTTATTTGGTCAGCCTCGTACATCAAAGAGTTATTCCCGGGTTTTCGTTGGCGGCCGGCATTTCTCAACGCGTTTGAAGCCTGGTTTATCCGCCGGCGAAAATTTTTTGCATGGATAATGATCTTTTTAGCTTTGATTCTTGGCATTTATACCGGTATTTTGCTGTCGGCATTCAATGCGAGGCCGCTATGGAATACAGCTCTGTTGGGGCCGCTGTTTTTGGTATCGGGTTTATCCACCGGGGCTGCTGTCATCTTGTGGATGTCAAAAGAGACCCACGAACGCAAGCTCTTTGCCCGCATTGATTTAATGCTGATCGCCATTGAGATGTTTTTTATTATCCACCTGTTTATGGGCTTTCTGGCCGGGCCGGAGGTACAGCAGGATGCAGCCGCTTTGTTTCTCGGCGGGCGCTATACGCTGGCTTTCTGGGGCTTGGTGGTGGGCGCCGGCCTGGTGCTGCCGGCAGTACTTGAAATGCTCAAACTGCGCGGCATGAAAATACCGGTGGCTATTCCGGCATTGCTCATTCTGCTCGGCGGCCTGATCTTCAGGCTCATAATTGTGGAAGCGGGGGAAGCGACGAGGTATCTTTATTAGCGGCAAGCAATGGCAGCAGGGCGGCGTGCAAGTCCACGACCGGCTTGCCGGCCCGCCCAACGGAGGTCAGGCAGGGAAATACTGAAAACCTGCCTTCGCTCCAAGAAGCTTCACAGGGTGAAACGAATAACAAAAAAAATGACGCATCAAAAAATCTTACTCTTCCTCTTGCTGCTTCTTGCGCTGGGCTCAGGGTGCAAACGCTCGGATAAATCCCTCATACAAGGCCCGGAAGCTCAACCCGACCCTGCCCAAATGCTGCTCGAAATCAACGACACCCGCCGCTTCAGTAGCGTGGATCAAGTAGCCGACTGGATTATCAATCGCAAACCATATGTGCTGTTGGTGGATGTGCGCAACCTTCAGGAGCATATGGCCTATACTCTGCCCGGAGCCCTGCACATCCCACTGGAGCAGTTGCTTGAACCGGATAATCAAAAGCGCCTGGACTGCAGGAAATATACCATCGTATTTTTCTCCAACGGCAACCTCTTAGCCGAAAAAGCATGGTTCCTGACACGGCAGCGCGGATGTCCGGAAGTTTATGTCATGCAGGGCGGCCTTAACGAATGGACAGTAGCCTTTCTCCAACCAACCGAACCCGCTCAAACAGCACCGAGCGAGGATTGGGATCGCTACACCTTCAGACTGGCAGCGCGTCAGTACTTCGCAGGAGCCAGCAGGGCGCTTGCACCGGAGCCTTTCCAGGAAATAGCCGCACCGGCGAATACCGAGACGCGGAAAAACATTGAAGTGAAGCCCAAAGCTGAGAAACCGGGCAAAGAAGAAGAAGAAGAAGGATGCTGAAAATGGAAAAGTAAAAAATAATACTACCAACAGAAAAGTTTTTCCCGGGATGAATCCGAATCGGGGAACCCGGAACTACAAACCAACATTGCAAATGAAGTACAACCTTTACCTCTGCATCGCTGCAGCCCTTGTCATTGCCGTTAGCGCCTGCGGACCGCCCTCCAGCTTCAACCGGACAGCACAGGAATTGTTATCGGCCATCACGAAGGAAGAGAGCAGTATTGCCTTGGAAACGGTCACTTCTGCCCTTCAACGGCAAAATCCCAACTTTCTGCTGGTAGATTTGCGGGTGCCCGTTGAATTCGAGCGCGGCCATATTGACGGAGCAGTGAACATCCCTGCTCAGAACCTGCTGGAACGCCAAAATCTTTCCACCATTGACCGCAAGGACATTACGGTGGTATTGTACGGCAGAAACCAGGAACAGGCGCACGGCCCCTGGCTCTTGCTTAAACAATTGGGCTATGACAACGTCAGGCTGCTCGCCGGCGGCTACACAGGCATTGCAACTACCGACTCGCTGAGTTTGCAAAACCCCGAAACTGCACGCTACGATTTTGCCACATCTTTCCGCAATGCTGCCGAGGAAAGCCTAAAAGCCATAGAGGCAAAAAAGATCATACCCCTGGTGGCTGCGCCGGTCGCTACGCACAAAACCATTGAAACCAAACCTAAGGCGAAACCTCAACAGGAAGAAGAAGAGGGTTGCTGAGCGACTTTGAGATTGTTTTCCCTTACCTTTACCCCAAACTACCTGCCATGAAACGCACACGCATACTGCCTGTCTTTATCTTGCTGTCCCTCGGCGCTATTGCCCAGCCCGGCTTGGACGCATTAGCCCTGCGCCATGCCCGCGCCACCTTCAACGAGTTCAGGGAAATGCTGGCCTTGTCCAACGACGCCCACTACCCCGAAGACATAGAGAAAAACGTGCAGTGGTGCGAGGCCGCCTTTCCCCGCAGGAGTTTCAGCACCCAACGGCTGGCCACCGCTACCGCGCCGCTGCTGCTGGCAGAGCGCAAGAGCACGCAACCCGGCGCCCGCACCGTGCTGGCCTACCTGCAAATGGACGGGCAGCCCGTGGACCCTAAGTTCTGGGACCAGGAAAGCCCATGGAAGGCCGTGCTGAAAAAACAGGTGGAAGGCGAGGGCTGGGTGGAAATACCCTGGGAAAGCCTGCAAGGCGCACTCGACCCCGACTGGCGCATCTTCGCCCGCGCCGCCTCCGACGCCAAAGGCCCGGTGATGATATTCTTAGCCGCTATGGACGCCTTGGCTGAACTTGGAGAGGAGTTGCCCTACCACCTCAAGGTCATCATCGATTTCGAGGAGGAACTCGGCTCGCCGCAACTGCCCAAAGCCGTGGAGACCTACCGCGAGGCCTTGGCCGCCGAGGCGCTCGTCATCTTCGACGGGCCGCCCCACATCAGCAACGAACCCACGCTGAGCTTCGGCGCGCGCGGCATAGCCGACGTAACGCTCACCGTGTTCGGCCCGCCCTTCCCGCAACACAGCGGCCACTACGGCAACTACTGTCCCAACCCGGCCCTGCGCTTAGCGCAATTGCTGGCAGGCATGAAAGACGAATACGGCCGCGTGACCATCCCCGGCTTTTACGACGGCATCGTCATTGACGACAAGGCCAAAGCCGAAATGGCGCGGGTACCCGACGACGAGCAGTACATCAAATCCCGCCTGGGCATAGCGGCGGCCGACCGGGTGGGCGGCAGCTACCAGGAGGCGCTGCAATATCCCTCCATCAACATCCGGGGCATGGCCTCCGGCTGGGTGGGCGAGGAGGCGCGCACCATCATACCTTCCAGCGCTACTGCCGAAATAGACGTGCGTTTAGTGTTGGAAAGCGACCCGGAGCGGCTTATCGGCCTCATAAAGCAATACGTGGAAGAGCAGGGTTACTTGGTGCTCGACCGGCAGCCCACGAGCCGCGAGCGCCTCACCCACGACAGGATATGCCGCTTTGACTACTCCGTCTCCTACAAGGCCTTTCGCACGGAGTTCGACTCGCCCGCCGGGCAGTGGCTCAGCCGCGCCATGACCAAGGCCCACGGCAAGGCGCCCATCATGATACGCACCGCCGGCGGCAGCATACCTATTTCGCCGTTCGTCACCACGCTCGGCATACCCGCCGTGGCCGTGCCCACTGTCAATCCCGACAACAACCAGCACAGCCCGAACGAGAACATTCGCGTGGGCAATTACGTAGAGGGGATCAAAACGATGCTGGCGGTGTTCCGGGAACGGTTGGGGGATTGATTGATGATTGATGATTTTTGATTGATGATTGATGATTTTTGATTTTTGATTTGGTGGTCCGTGCTGAGTTTGCTTTCCCATGTAAGACCGTAAGCCGCGCACCGTGTACCTTTGGCCGCAAACAACCACAAAATAAGATATGCACTACAAGATTACACTTCTGATCACATTATGCTTGCTCTTTGCTTCCGGCGCGATGCAGGCCCAGAAAAAAGCCGTTTCTGCCGGGGCCAAGATCGAAGCGCTCAAATCCGAAGCCCGCCAAAAAGTGCAGGCCAACGCCAAACTCGCGCAGGTGATGGTGGACAAGGTTTTCAGCTTCGCCGAGCTGGGCTTCCAGGAGGAGGAGTCGTCCGCTTATCTCACCAGGATATTAGAACAAAACGGCTTCACGGTCACCTACGGCATTTCGGGCGTGCCCACGGCCTGGTGGGCAACCTGGGGCAGCGGCAAGCCGGTCATCGCACTGGGCAGCGATATAGACTGCATTCCCAAAGCCAGCCAGAAACCGGGCGTAGCCTACCACGACCCCATCGTGCCGGGCGCGCCGGGTCACGGCGAGGGCCACAATTCGGGCATACCGCTCAACATCGTGGCGGCGCTTGCCGTTAAGGACATCATGGCGCGCGAGGGCATTGCCGGCACGCTCATCCTGTGGCCCGGCATCGCGGAGGAATTGGTGGGCACCAAGGCCTTCTTCACCCGCGACGGCTATTTCGACAACGTCGATCTTTGCATCTTCACCCACGTGGCCGACAACCTCAGCGTGTCCTACGGGCAGGCGCGGGGCACGGGCCTCATCTCCGTGGAATACACCTTTGAGGGCGAAGCCGCCCATGCCGCCGGCGCGCCCTGGCGGGGCCGCAGCGCCGCCGATGCCGTAGAACTGATGAGCATCGGCTGGCAATACCAGCGCGAACACTTAGACCCGCTGCACCGCTCCCATTCCGTCATCAACAACGGCGGCGACCAACCCAATGTAGTACCTTCCAAGGCCTCCATCTGGTACTACTTCCGGCACGTGACCTATCCCCGCATCATGGAGGTGTACGAGCGCGCCAACCGCGTAGCTGAAGGCGCCGCCCTGATGACCAACACCACCGTGACGCGCAGGGTACTCGGCTCGGCCTGGCCCCGGCACTTCAACAAGGTGATGGCCGAGACCATGTACGAGAACATCAAGAAGGTAGGTCTGCCGCAGTGGAGCGAAGCCGATCAGAAGCTGGCCCTCGCATTGCAAAGGGAAGTGAAGGCGCCCCGCGACACTACCGGCTTAGCTACCGAATTGGATACCCTCGGGCTGCCCGTGCTCAATCCCATCAGCGGCGGCTCCGACGATATCGGCGACATCTCCTGGAAGCTGCCCACCATCACCCTCGGCTATCCGTCCAATATCCCGGGCCTGCAAGGCCACCACTGGTCCAACGCCGTGGCCATGGCCACACCCATCGCCCACAAAGGCGTGGTAGCGGGCGCTGAAGCCCAGGCCATGACCTTGCTCGACCTCTTCCTCAAACCGGAA
>CAZNYK010000041.1:0-1203 GCA_964577215.1 uncultured Saprospiraceae bacterium | reverse complement strand
TGAGCTTGCTCTTTGGGGCCTGCCCTGCGCTCTTTGCCCAGCGTTTGCCAAGCCCGGATGCCCTCACCGTGGACGACGGCCTCTGTTTCCGCCATGTAAACTCCATTACCCAGGACAAAAACGGCCTGATGTGGTTTGGCACCGCCAACGGCCTCAGCCGATACGACGGCTACCGTTTTGTCAATTTCGGAAAGGAAACGGCGACGGATAAACATTTCCCGGCGCTCGAATTTGCCCAAAGCGAGGCACACTTCCGCAGCGATTCCATCCTTTGGGTCATTGCCGATTTCAAGCTTTGGGCGATGAACATTTACAACTTTACAACCCGGCAAGTGCCTGGTATAGAAGGACGGGCGCTTAAAATGGTACCCGGTAAAAATCAAGATGTCTGGTTGGCTTCAGACAATGAGACCGAGCAGTTCCTCTGGCGTTTCACCGAACCCAAAGGCTTCGAAAAAATAAGTACAGTGCCCCATTTTCAATTGGAGCTGACCACCATACAAATTGACACATCCGGTGGAGTCTGGTGGTCAACGACTACCAAGGGTATGCAAAAGTTCAGCCCAAGCGGAAAATGGATCAGCGAAGCAAAAATTGACAGCTTCATTTTTTCTGGCGCCACCCTGTACCACAATGAGTTTTTCATTGACAGCCGCAACCGTTTTTTTGTTTACGCAAGGAATAAACCCGAAGACCATCAGATCTGGCGATACTTTCCCGAAAGCGGTAAAAAAGAAGTGCTCCAGGGCGGCATGAAAGAATTTACGTTTACGGCTGCCGAAGACAGTTGGGGGAATGTCTGGCTTACCAATGAAAGCGGTATCATCCAGCTGCAGCCGGATGGATCCATTGTCGACTTCACGGAGCCGACTCGTCGAGCGCTTGATTACAACAATATTAATTCCATCTTCGAAGACCGCACCAATACCTTGTGGATTGGCACCGACGGAGGTTTGTTGAAGCTGCCGGTGCGCAAGCAGTTTTTTGATAGGTATTTTTCCAAGAAGAATACAGGATGGGGCAATACCATGCGGGGTATTTGCGAAGGTCCGAATGGCGACCTCTTCTTCTTCTGCGAAACAGGCGATGCGGGCCTTTATCGCTTGGCCCCAAAAACTGGTCGGATTGAAAAGGTGCAGTTAGGGATTAATGAACCAAATAAGCAGAGCCCCTTGCAACTGGCCAAATATTTTGTGTTTGACC
>CAZNYK010000040.1:0-30938 GCA_964577215.1 uncultured Saprospiraceae bacterium | reverse complement strand
CCGCAGTTCGCCGGGATTTCGCAACTTTGCCTGCGCTTTTATGTAAAATCATAGCTCATGACCGGCATTTCCAAACACTTCATCTTCGGCGCCATGATCCTCGGCGTTGTCTATAGCGCCGCCAATTGGACCGACTACGCGCCGCCGCGCTTCCACTCCAAACAGGAAGTGAAAGCCTTGAAAGCCATGATGCTGGATGTGGTGGACCCCGACATCATCTTCCCCACCGTTTCGGCCTGTGTGGGCTGCCACGGCCGCGACGAAAGCGGCCACGCCTCGGTGGACCTCGCCGGCAACGACGTCAATGTAGTGGACGACTGGAGCGCCACCATGATGGCCAACAGCGCCAAAGACCCCTTCTGGCGCGCCAAGGTGAGCCACGAAATTCTCCTCTACCCCATGCACAGCGCCGCCATACAGGACAAATGCACCTCCTGCCATGCGCCCAACGGCCGCTACACAGCGCACTATCGCGGGCACGGACCGTATTCCATCGCCGATATGCTGGCCGATACCATCGGCCTGGAGGGCGTCAACTGCGCTACCTGCCATATGATCAGCCAGGAAGATTTCGGCCTCACTTTCTCCGGACAGATCAATTTCGACACCAACCGCGTGATGTACGGGCCATACTACGAGCCTTTTTCCGCGCCCATGGAGGATTTCGTCGGGTTCCGGCCTCTGCACGGCCCTCACATCCCCGAGGCAGGCGCCTGCGCGCCTTGCCACACCCTCATCACGCACCCGGTGGACGTAGCCGGACAGCCCATAGGCACTTCCTTTGTGGAACAGGCCACTTATCACGAGTGGCTCAATTCCATCTACGGCATTCAGAATGTCACCTGCCAGGACTGCCACTTCCCCCGCATCAAGGACCCCATCGTCATTTCTTCCAACTATCTCTTCCTGGAGGGCCGCGTACCTTTCGGGTTGCACGAAATGGCCGGCGCCAATACCATGATGCTCAAACTGATGAAGGAAAACCGCGAGGCCCTCGGCATCCCGGCATCAGCTGCCAACTTCGATAAAACCATTGCCGCTACTTTTTCCATGCTGCAGGACAAGAGTATCTCCCTGGATTTGCAGGCGGAGGAGATCCGCAGCGACAGCGTCACTTTTGCCCTTACCATCAGCAACCGGGCCGGGCACAAGTTCCCCTCCGGCTATCCCAGCCGCCGGGCTTTCGTGAGTTTTGTGTTGCTCGGCGAACAGGGCGATACGCTGTTCCGCTCCGGCATGTTGCAACCCGATTTTGAAGTGGAAGGCCACGACCCGCATTACGAGCCTCATTACCAGGTCATCAACAGCCCTGACCAGGTGCAGATTTACGAAATGGTCATGGGCGACGTCAACGGGCAATTTACCACCGTGCTCATGCGCGGATATGCACCCTTGAAAGACAACCGCCTGCCGCCCATAGGATTTACCACCTCGCACAGCGCTTATGACACGACCCGGATATATGGCGCTGCCTTGGATGATCCCGATTTCAACCGCGCCAACGGCGTAGAAGGCTCCGGCTCCGATATCGTGCGGTACCGGATCGGCGTCGGGGGGTACCGGGGCAACGTCACGGCACATGCCACCGTGTATTACCAGTCCCTGCCGCCCAAATGGATGGTGGAGATGTTTTCGGAAACCACGCCGGAAATAGAAACTTTCCGCACCATGTTCGACAACGCCGACCGCTCGCCCGTGGCTGTGCGCTCTGCGCAGGTTTCGGACGTGTATGTGGATGGGATCACTGCGGCAAAGGAGGCTTTCCTTCAGCGCGCCGTGCGCGTATTTCCCAACCCGGCGCCGGGTGGGCAATGCCTCATCCAGGCAGATGGAGCGGAACTGCGGCGGGTGCGGGTATTTGATCTGAAAGGCCGGCTTTTGCAGACATTGCCTGCCGGAACCAATAAGGTGCAACTTCCCCGGCCGGGCATATTCATGCTGGAGATCACCACGGATAAGGGAACGCTGACGAAAAAGGTCATTTCGCAGGGCGGATAAGCCCTGCCTGCTTTCAGCTACCGTTTATATACAACTGTGTCGTTTCACATAAACTACTGGAGCCGCGCCGGAGGCGTGGCGATCAGCACACTCCCACGCCTCCGCTTCGCTTGTGCCTCCGCTAAAGCTGCGGCGACACGCGGATGGCGGGCAAGCCCTCCTTCCCTTCGTTTGTGCCCCCACTAAAGCTACGCCACGCCTAAAGCATGAGGACGGCAGGCAAGCAAGGCTTTTGGGAACACGGGGTTTCACGGAGGAAGGGGAGTTTCACAGAGTTTTTTCCCTCCGTGTGCCTCCACGCCTGCGGCGTGGCAAGCTCAGACACTCTGTGTAACCCCGTGTTCCAAAGATGTAGGAAAGAGATTCAGAACGCAGAGTCGCAGAGAACCGCAGTGTCTCTGTATCCAACAAAATAGAGGTCACGTTTGCCCGCCGAAACGAAGTGGAGGAGGGGAGGCCCTGCCTTTCAAACGCTACCGGCGTTTGAAAGGTCACGTCCAAGACGAGAAGTGTATAAACCGTAGCTGCTTTCAGCCGGGCTGGTTGGTCACCACGGTAAGGTCCATATTGATGCGGATGGCGTCGTTTACCTTGATGAGGCCGAGCATGGCCCTGGGCGGGTCTATGTGGAAGTCTGTCATCAGTACTTCTTTAGAGGCCATCAGACGGATGCGGTCGGCGCTTACTCTCTTTGCTTTGACTTCAAAAACGACCGGCTTGCTCACGCCTGCGATGGTGAGCGTAGAGGTAGCCTTGAGGGGCGTCCAGTCCGTATCGGATAGCTGGCCGGCCTCCTGCAATTGAGCGCGGGTGAGGTCAATGCGAATGTTAGGGTGTTGGTCTGCGCGCAGGGTTTGGTACATGTCTTTATTCATCTGGTTGTTGCCGCAGTCCAAGGATTTGGTGCGGATGCTCAGCCCTGCGTTGGTGAAGCGGGCCGATCGTCCGCCGTCCGACAGATCGAAGCGGAGGGTGCTTTGGGGAAACTGCTGGTTGCAGGCACAGGTAAATTTGTTGACGTTGCTGGAGCCGTCGATGGTCAGGCGGCTGCCTGCGTCGATGTAGTAAACCGTTTCTCCAATGCTGAAATTGCCGATGAACGCTACCATAGAGGCCAGAGCGATCTTGAATAGAGCCATGTTTTTTGTAGTTTGCTTATAGATTGAAAAAAAATTAAAACACAGGGTAGGTGTCGTTTCAATCGTTTCGGCAAGTGGGTGCAGGGCGCAATTTTTGTTTTTTAGCGAAAGCCCTGGGGTGGAAACATCCCCAGGGCTTTGATAGTTTTATACGGATTAGAAGAAAAAATCAGAATCCCACTACGGCTTGCACGAAGAATCCGCTGAATTTGCCTTTGTACCGGTGGTCGTTTACGGGAAAGTCTTTATCTTTCTCAAAACCAGCACTCCCGGCATCTCCAAAATTCTGGATCACATATTCGCCTTTCAGCAACAGGTTTTTGGTGGGGAACCAGCCGCCGGCTACGGCAAGACGGTTCATGTTGACTTTTATGCGGGAGCCGTCGGCATTTTTGAATGCGTTGCCGTCGGGTTCGCCGGTCACGGTTACGTAGCGGGCGCCGATATAAGCCTGTTCGCCAGGTAAGAAGCGATAGAGCACCTCTCCGCTGATTTGGTTGAAGCTGCGCTTTTCCCAGCTTGCTTTGCCTCCCACCATTAAGGTATCGGAGTACAAGCCGCCGCTCACTGTTTCATAGGAACCGAAAAGTTCCAGGCCTTTGAACTTGATGAATGGATTGACCATAATGGCCGTTACCCGGTTGGACATTTGAGGGTTGAAGCGGCCCGATGTGAACTGCGCAGTTGCCGATGTGTTAGTGCCGTTAGGCTGCACCGCCCTTTCCATCATAAGGAAGTAGTGAGAGCCGGTGCGGTCGCCTGCGTACATGGTGTTGCGCTGGATATTCGGGTTGGAGTACACGGAAGCCGACAAACGGAAACGAAGGTTGGTAAAGGTTTTGTCGTATGCCAGCTTGGCAAAAACAGACGGCGTTTTCTTTGTTTCCACTACGCCGAAGTTATTGATGGCTTCGGGATAGTTTTCCACGTTGCCGTTGATGAAGCCGGAAGTCATACCCAACATGCCCATGAAGCCGTCAACAGGGAAGACGTACACTTCACCTCCGATCTCGGTGGAAAAAGCATCGAGGATGTAGTTTTCCACAAAAGGATTGAAGAGGGCATTGCCGCCGTCGGTGCGCCTGAACTGCATATCGCCGAAGTTGGGTTGGAAGTGACCGATCCGCACGCGGAGGAAATCGGTAAACCACTGCGGATTACCCAGCATCGGCAGTTTGTCGATCTGGATGTAACCGCCTTTGACCCAGAATTCCGAGTGGTGGCGGGAGGACATGTAGTTCTCCAAGCAAACCCGGATACCGTCGTCGATCTGAAAATCGAGGTTGAGGTTGGCCATGGCGAGGTTGAAGCCGGTGAGTTTCGCAGAATAAGCGTCTTCTGCCGCTACTACGCCATAAAGTGCCGGGCGGGTTGTTGGGTCGTCGCTTTGCTCGTGGGTGAGCGACTGGAAGTCCTGTGTAAAGCTTCCCCCGATGCGGATCTTGAAGCCTTCGTAAGGCGTATCGTCCTTTTTGGGAGGTTCAAAGATGTTGATAGCGTCTTTGTCCCAACCCCGGTAGTATTGTAGGGAAGGTTGCTGAGCAAAAAGCTCCAAGCCGAAAGCAAACACAAAGAGTCCTGCAAGAAGTGAGATGGTACTCGCTTTCATGGTATGATAGTTTATCAGGTGAAAAATGATTTAAAAAATTCCAGTGAGTGAAAAAGAAGCGTTTATTGCACTGCCGCGCCGGTCATGACCACCGAGAACTTGACGGTCACTTCCTTGCCTACTTTTACGGTGCCCATCAATGCGGTGGGCTGTTCCATGTTGTAGTCGGCCAGTACAATAACATGAGAGCCGCTGAATTCCAGGTCGCCGCCGGGCAGGATCTTGCCCTTGACGTTGAGCGGAATGCTCTTGGTGACGCCGGCTACGGTGAGGTTGCCGGTGGTCTTGACAGTGAAGTCGGCTCCGCTTTTGGAAATGGATTCTACTTTGGAGAGTTTGAAAGTGATTTTCGGGTTTTTGTCGGCCTTGAGAGCTTCCCAGGTTTTGTTGTCCATCACTTTGCCTTTGGTGCTGACAATGGATTTGGCGTCCACTTCTACATTCAGGTTTTTGATGCTCTGAATGGCGCTTTCATCGGCGGCAATATCGCCTTTGGCAACTACCTTGTTGACGGTGGACTCCCAGGCGTGCAGCGTGGAGGTACCGGCTACGGTCATTTTGAAACTCTTGACGCTGTAAGCCGATTGTGCGAATAGGAACATGCCCGATGCGAGCACAAAGATTCCCGATAAGATCAGTTTTTTCATGGCAATTAATTTTACTTGCCACAAATGTACAGACACCGGATTTCTGCATTCGATGACTTTTTTACGGGATTAGTATGATTTATGTCACTCCAATGTCAGCGCGCCATAGGGTGAAACGGCGAACGCCGCACCGGTCTTCCGGTGCGGCGCTCGTAGAATTGCCGTTCACTATATTGCAGCGTACGCTCTTTATCAATTCTTCACGGGCAGGAAAGCATAGCGCTCCCCGTACTCCAGCATCTGTTGCACGAAATCGGACGGGTACTCCAATTTGATGTCAGTGATCTCGCCCTGGCTGTTGGTCTCCGGCGTCAGGCGCGGGTTGATAAAACCGGCATAAGGGGGAATGTTGAGTGCGGCAGAGCGGTCGAGCACTTCTTTATGCAGCACGGGGTCCACCTTAACGCCGTAGGTTTCAAATAATTTTTGAGCGGCTTTGAAGTCTCCCTGCGATTTGATGCGCTGCACTTCTTTGAGCAGTTCCCCGAATAGCAGGCGCAGCTTGTCGTAGTCTTTGATGTCGATATACGTTTTGCCATCGCGTTGTACAATGGATACCGCATTGTTTTTGGCGCCTCTTTCCAGCACCCATTTGGATACCATTTGCCGGTTGCGCATGTGCGCCTGGGTGATGGTTTTGCCCGGCTCAATACGGCGCAATTGCAGCATGAGGCCGTTTTTGAGGTACTGGTCGTATTCGGCTTTGGCCACTTCGAGGTCGGTCATGATGCCCAGTTCGATGAGTTTGGGGTCCATGATGTACCAGAGGGCGAACAGATCGGCGCGGGCTTCTTCAAGCGGAGAATAATAAGGGCCGATAACAGATGTGTTCACGCCCGGCTCCAATTGCCCGGAGGCATGGCCGAGTACTTCGTGCAGCGCCGTATGTACATTGCCGGCTAAGTTGGCGTATTTTTTAGCGCGTTCTATTTCCTCTTCGTCGTGGGAGAATTCGGTGAGCAGTCCCTCGGCGCCGGCCATGTTGTAGGCATGCTCGATATTGCTCAGGCTTACGGATTTGGAGCCGTGGTTTTTGCGTATCCAGTCGGCATTGGGCAGGTTTACCCCAATGGGCGTGGAAGGGGATGCGTCGCCCGCCTCGCCGGCTACCGCGACGACCTTGTAAGAAATGCCGGACACGGAGTCCTTCTTGTGCTGCGGCATGACGGGAGCGTTGTCTTCAAACCACTGGGCGTTCTGGGAGATCACTTTCATGCGCTCGGAGGCTTCAAAGTCGTTTATTTGTACGATGGTTTCGTAAGAGCCCCGGTAGCCGAGGGGGTCGTTGTACACCTCCACAAAACCGTTGATGTAATCGATATCGCCATCGGTGGCCTTTACCCATGCGATATTGTATTCGTCCCATTTTTTCAGGTCGCCGCTGCGGTAATACTCTATGAGTAATTGAAGGGCCTTGCGCTGCGGTTCGTTTTCGGCGACGCCTGAGGCCAGTTCGAGCCATTTGATGATCTCTCTGATAGCCTGTCCGTAAAGCCCGCCGGCATGCCAGACTAATTCCTGGAGCTTGCCGTCGGCGCCCTTCACCAGGCGGGAGTTGAGGCCGAAAGAAATGGGTTCCTCACCGCCTGCGGCTTCCAGTTTCCGGTAGAATGTCTCTACTTCTTTCTGCGTAACGCCCAATCCGTAAAAGTTGACCGCAGAGGCGGCGATGACGTCTATGCCGGGTTCCTGGTTGACCTTTTTGGCATCTAATGCCGGATCAAACATGACGTTGAGCACTTCTGCATCCAGGCTGTGGCCTGCATTTTGGAGCAGCCCCTCAAAGTAGCTCCGGGAGAAAGCAGGGATGAATTTGTCGTTGGAGTAGTGGTGGTGGATGCCGCTGGAGAAAAACACATTTTTGGCATACTCCATGAACTGCTGCCACTCCCCGGACTCGCGGTCTCCGCCGTAATTTTTGATCACGTTTTCCAACGCTTTGCGCACGGCGAGATTGTGGCGGTAGTTCTGATCCCACATGATGTCCCGGCCGGCAAGCCCGGCCTGTACTAAGTAATACACCAATTTTTTCTGTTGCAAACTGAGTTTTTCAAATCCAGGCACCTGGTAGCGCAGGATGCGCTTGTCGCTGAAATTCTCGGGATTCCAGTTGAAATCTTCTTCAACAGCCGGCGTTTCCTCTGCGGCGGCCTCAGCGGCTTTGTCTGCGCGTTTGCAGGCAGCGAGGACGAAGACGGCCATTGCGATCAGAAGCAATATTCTTTTCATGTTGTTGAATTTTATTTGGTTTTAAAGATATTCAACCTACAATGCCCCACATCCACTGCCCTAAAGCGCTTGCCAGACGCGCCAGCGCCCAAACCAGCACCGCAGCCATGAGTATCAAAATAGCCAACACCAAAAAAACAAACCACCAGGCGCTTCCCTGGTAATTTGCCTTGGGTTGTGAATATCACTTACCGGCAGTATATTTTCGGCGGGCATGGCTTATTGGACTTCTAAAGCGTAAGACGATCCAAAACTGCGCAGGCGCATTTGCAAAACGCCGAGAATGGCCTCTTTGACAATGCCTTTCGACATTTTGGAGGCGCCCTCGGTGCGGTCGGCGAAGGTGATGGGTATTTCGACGATGCGGAAACCCAAGGAGCGGGCTGCGAACTTCATCTCGATCTGGAAAGCGTAGCCCACAAAGCGGATCTTATCCAGGTCGATTGTCTGCAATACTTTGCGGCGGTAGCAGATAAACCCGGCGGTGGGGTCCTTTACCGGCATTTGAGTGATGAGCCGCACATACAGGGAAGCCCCGTAGGAAAGCAGGATGCGGTCGAAAGGCCAGTTTTCCAGCTTGCCGCCGCGCACATACCGGGAGCCGACCGCCACATCGGCGCCTTCTTCTTTGCAGGCCTTGTACAGGCGCAGCAAGTCTTGCGGGTTGTGGGAAAAATCGGCGTCCATTTCAAAGAAGAATTCATATCCCCGTTCCAGCCCCCACTTGAAGGCGGTGATGTATGCCGTGCCGAGCCCGAGTTTGCCGGAACGTTCCAGCAGGAAGAGCGCGTCAGGGAAGCGAGTTTGCAGTTCTTTGACGAGACCCGCAGTGCCGTCGGGCGAGCCGTCGTCCACCACGAGTACATGGAATGGCGCATCGAGGGCCAACACCGTTTCGATCATGCGTACGATGTTTTCCTTCTCGTTGTAAGTGGGAATAATGATTAAGCTGTCTGCCAAGGTTGCTGAATATGAAAATTACGCCCGATAGCGCGGGTAAAGGTAAAAGAATAACGCGAAATACTCCTTATCACGTATGCCCGGGCATGTGTCAATTCAATATTTGCACGTCCACTGCGATCTCCTCCCCCTCCTCGTTGTTGCCGATGTTGAAAGCTACCGGGTCGCCTTCGGCCAGGTCGTTGAAGTCGGCATTCACCAGGCTGGTATGGTGGAAAAAGAGATTGTTGGGCGGATACTTGATGAAACCGAACCCGTTTTTCAGGCTCAGGATAATACTCGTCTCGGCGCCTTCCGGCACGTCTTCCGGGTTGACGACAACCTTCTTCCTGCTTTCGCCGGCCACAAAGATATTGGCAATGACCGGGTCGTTCTTGCGCAAACCGTTGTCTATCAATTCGTGCATGCTCAAGGGATACGTCACTTCCTCCATGAGGTCCTGGGAAGTGCGCGTCACCATCTGCTTGCCGTTGTCGGCAAGGAAGTCGAAATCCCAACTCAGCAGCAGTACCCGCGTGCCGAGGGCGTGCAATTTGCGCGCCAGGGTGACGTAGTCTCCATCGGAAGCAATAAGAGCCACTACGTCCAACTTTTTTTGAATAGCCAGTTCATAAGCTTCCAGTGCCAGCCACACATCGATGCCGCGCTCTTCGCGCCGGCCGTTCACTACTTTAAGGGGAAGATAGTGCGTCATTACGCCTGCCGACATGAGGATGTCGTCAAACAGGCGGTCCCAGTACAGCATGTCGCCGCGCTGATTGGCCTCGTGCGCGCTCAGGCGTCCCCTGAAGTAGTGGGCATCCACGATCCGGCATAAATTGGGATCTTCAGCCTCCAGTTCCGCTACTGTGCGCGTGATGAAATCGTGTAATCCTGCAATGCTGAGCCGGCGCTGGCGCGTGTGCTCGTAGTTGTAATAATTGCTGATGTGAAGGAAAAAATTGCCGTCGTAAAAAACGCCGATACGAACCAGTTTGTCTTTCATAGTTTGATCTAATTGTATAGATTTTCTGATAGGGGAGGCAAAGGTAGGATTAATGAAGTTATTTTTCAAGCGCTGCTTAAACAAGGCAGTTATTATAAAATCGCATGCTCTCCATGATGGCCTGTGCAGAAACGAACTGGTCCACTTTTGCCCGCCCCGGTTCTTCCAGCAGCGTGCAATTGATCCTGCCTCCGGCGTTTTTCTTGTCGTTTTGCATCAGTGCCACATAGTCCGAAAACCTGTTTTCGGGCAAGGGAGGGAGGGTATAGATGCCCGCAAGGTAGCGGCAGATAGCCTCGAGGTCCTGATGGGGAAGGCCGCTGAGTTGGGCGGAAAGATATGCCTCCGCCATCATGCCGGCGGCTATGGCTTCGCCGTGCAGCAGCGGGCTACCGGTTTCAAGCAAACCCGCTTCGACGGCATGGCCTATGGTGTGACCGAAGTTTAACGCTTTGCGCCACCCTTTTTCATAAGGATCAGCCTGCACCACAGCCTGCTTTATTTTAAGTGATTTCAGGATCGTGGCGGTATCTTTCATCCGGGTTTCAGGATTTTCGTCCAGTAGTTCTTTCCATTGGCCGGCATCGGCTATGAGGGCGTGCTTGATCACTTCGGCAAAACCGCTGCGCAGTTCGCGTTCCGGAAGGGTGTTCAAGAAGGCTGGATCAATGCATACGGCAAGCGGATTGCGAAAAACGCCGACGCTGTTTTTTATCCCGCCGAAATCAATGCCGAGCTTGCCTCCAATGGAAGCGTCCACCTGTGAAAGCAGGGTGGTAGGTACCTGGATGAAGTCAATGCCGCGCTTGTAAGTAGCGGCGCAAAAACCGCCCATGTCGCCAATGACGCCGCCGCCCAGGTTGATTAACAAGGCGTTGCGGTCGGCGCCGGCGCGCAGCATATCTCCCCAGATGCGCTCGCAGGTGCGAAGGTTTTTGTGCGTTTCGCCGGCGGGTATTTCTAATACCTGCACAGGTACGCCTTGCGGGAAAAATGGCTTCACGACGGGCAGGCAGAAGCGACGCGTGTTTTCGTCGCTCAGCACGAGGATCATGGAAGGCGCGCACCCGGCAAGCAGGGCCGGCAGGCTTTGGCCTATGAGGCCGAGCTGAATGCGATAGTCGTCGAGAGAAAGTACGTGCATGATAGGTTCTTTTTTCAGGAGAGCAGTATCGGTGGCTTCAGTCGCCGGCGACTGAAGGCGCCGGTACACCGGGGGGCGGGGCCATTTTTACCGAAAGCCAGAGAATGCTCGTTCCGCACCACAAGGCGGTGAGAATTGCAGCCCAGCCTGTCCATTCGGCCATGCCGTGGCGCTGCAATACTGATAGAAACGCGATTGCCATACCCACCAAACGCAGCGCTTCCAGCGCCCGCGCCCAGGGCCTGGATTGCAGGATCCCGCTCCAGGCTACTATCATGACGAAGATGGCAGCGCTCATCAGCAGCCGCTCCCACCACTCGAAGGGGAAACCCTGGTTGATGGTGAAAAACATAAATACCAGTCCGCCTGCGATCTGGGCGAGCAGATAGCCGGAAGACTCTTTCATGGGAGCGCTTTGGTACTTCACCTGCTCGGCTAAGGTGTAGCCCTTTCGGGGGAGATGTTCGCCGACCCCCGGCGGCCGCCAGCCCAAGGGCATGAACCACAGGCGTATTTTGTCCCACCAGTTGGGTGCGGCCACGGCGTCGTTCCACAGGTGCCGCCAGAATTGCAGGTTGATGGCGATGGGGTCCCAGGTGCGCGGAGGGTGCGTGATGCCGTAGCATATCTCCTCGCGTTCCTCCTCGAAAGTGCCGAACCATTTATCCCATACGATGAGGAACTCCGAGAAGTTTTTGTCCAAATACTGATCGTTTACCCCATGGTGCACGCGGTGGTGGGAGGGCGTGACGAACCACTTTTCCAGCCATCCCATCTTGTGTATGAGCCTGGTATGGTGCCAGTAAGCTAAGAAAAGATGCACCGCTGCCACGCTGTAAACCATCTCCGGGGAGAAGCCGATGAGCACTAATATCCAGTCGAAAAACAGGAACTGGAAAAGCCGCTGGGTAAAACTGGCCCGTATGCCGACCGAGAGGTTCATCTCTTCGCTGGAATGATGCGGCATGTGCGCAGCCCAGAAGATATTAATACTGTGACCTGTGCGGTGAAACCAGTAAAAGATAAAATCCTGCAGGATGAGGAGGACGAGCAGGTTGTACCATGTGGCCGGTATTTGCCAGGGAGCAAATTGGTACAGCCATCCGTAAAACTTATAGACGAAGAGCGCTACCGCAAGGTTGACGCACTGGTTGCCGATGCCGGTGGCGAGGTTCGCAACCGTGTCCTGGAAATTGTAATAGCCGTTGCGCCGCTTCAGGCAAACGGCGATCTCTGCGAGCAACAAAACAAGTACCAATGGAGTGATGAAAACATACACATTCATGGCCGGGCAAAATTGTTGAGTGCGAAAAATAGTATTTTTATGGCTATCGAGTAAATTCAGTGCCTTTTGAAAGCTGCTTTAAAAACCTTCTCGTCATCTCCAGGGCAATCGTTCCCGCGTATTGGATGTTTTTCAGTCGGTCTTTGCCGGCTTTGATGAGGTGGCTTTCCATGCGTTCGCGGTTGCCCACCGCCATCCAGATGGTGCCCACCGGTTTTTCAGGGGTACCGCCCTCCGGCCCGGCAATGCCGGAAATGGCGACCGCCACATCTACCGGCATGGCTTTGAGCGCGCCCTGCACCATTTCGCGCACGGTTGCCTCGCTCACGGCGCCATGCAATTTAAGCGTGTTTTCATCTACGCCGAGCACCTGCATTTTCATTTCATTGCTGTACGATACCACCGAGCCGCCGAAGTATGCCGAGGCGCCCGGTACGCGTGTGATCAGGTGGGCGATATAGCCCCCGGTACAACTCTCCGCCGTGCCGAGCATGAGGTTTTTCTCTTTGAGCATGCGCCCCAATACGACCTCCAGATCGTCTTCGCCCCTTCCGAACGCGATGTCCGGAAGCAGCGCCTCCAATTCGGCGGCTTTGGCGTCTAAGGCGGCATTCAAGGCAGCTTCCGTGGCGGCAGAGTAAGTGAGGCGCAGGCGCACCTGGCCGAGATTGGGTAAATAGGCCAGCTTCATGCCTTCGGGCAGCGCGTTCTCAAAGGCATCCAGCCTTTCGGCAATGCGGGACTCGCCCTCGCCTGCGGTGCGTATGGTGCGGTGGCCGATGGGTCTGCCCGGGAATTTTTGCCTGAGGCGCGGCACCACCTCATTTTCCATCAGGTACTCCATCTCGTAAGGTACGCCGGGCATGGATACCAGCACCTTGCCGCCTTCGCATTCGAACCACATGCCGGGAGCGGTACCCATTTTGTTGTGCAGCAAGGCGGCATTGGCGGGCATAAAGCATTGCAGGCGGTGCGCCTCGGAAAGCGGTCTGCCCAATTGCCCGAAGATGCGTATGATCCTGTCGTATGTGTCCTGGCTGAAGGTCATTTCCACGTCGAAAAAATCGGCGATGGCCTTTTTGGTGATGTCGTCTTTGGTGGGCCCAAGGCCTCCGGTCATCAGCACCACGTCTGCCTGGGGCAGCGCCCCGGCAATGGCGGCAATGATCTGCTCGTGGCTGTCGCCTATTGAAACGATGCGCTCTATGCGGGCGCCGTGCAGGTTGAGCAGGCGGCCTATCCATGCAGAGTTGCTGTCGATAACCTGTCCTATCAGGATTTCGTCGCCTACGGTGATGATTTGTACTCGCATTTTTCAAGTTTTCAAAAAAGAAACCTCCTTCACATCAAACTCCTCCTCTCTTCCTTCATTCCAAATGATAAGCTTACCCTGCCTGCTCACCCCCGTGATGCGCCCATCGAACGCCCTGCCGTCGCGCCGGAGGAATGTGGCCGGCATATCTTTTCGGTAGAGGCGTTTCAGGTATTCCTCCCGGATGTGCTCGCTTGCGCCGTTGCGCAGTTGCCGGTAGCGCGTTTCGAGGTGCAAAAATAGAGAATTGCACAAAGCATCGAGATCAAATGCGCTGCCTTCAGCTATGGCCATGGAGGCGGGGTTGGGAAGGTTTGGGGGAAAGTCCGTTTGATTTACGTTGATGCCTATCCCGGCAATACAATATTGGAAGCGGGCGCCCTTCATAGCCGTTTGGATCAGAATCCCGGCGGTTTTGCCATCGCCTATATATATATCGTTGGGCCATTTGATGTACACAGGGCCGGATACATGGCTCGCTACCAAATCGTGTACGGCCAGCGCGACGGCCTGGTTGAGCGCGAAATGCGATTGAGCCTCTAAAAATGCGGGATACAGGATGACGCTCAGGGTGATGTTTTGCAGCGGGGCGCTTTCCCACGCTGTGCCGGCCTGCCCTTTTCCCTGCGTTTGGCGCCGGGTGGAGATCACCGTACCCTCTTCCGGGCGGCCTTCGGCCAATAAATCCTGCGCATATTGGTTGGTAGATGCCAGAGAAGGAAAATCCAAAAGAACTTTTCCGATAAAAAGCGTGTTGCTATTGCGCAATTGAATAAAGTTTTTCTAATTTGTTGAAATTTTCAAAATCAGTCTGCAAAATTAATAAAATCATCGCTTGGAATCACAGATCAACGCAATAGCCCTGCCTCTCACAGCAGAAGAACTCAATGACCTTATCATTGACAGCATCCAGGACATCAAAGGCAAGCGCATTATCAAATTAGACCTTCGCCGTTTGGCAGATGCACCCGCCGATTTTTTCATCATCTGCGAAGGCGACTCCAATGTGCAGGTGCGCGCCATAGCCGAAAACGTGGTGCGCAGGGTCAAAACAGAAGGAAGCATGAGGCCTGCCGCGAAGGAAGGCGAGCGGGTGGCACGGTGGATTTGCATCGATTATTACAATACCGTGGTACATGTTTTTTACCGCGAAGCGCGTACCTTTTATGAACTGGAAGACTTGTGGAGCGACGCAACCTTTACGGAATACGACAGTTTATAATGCCGGCATGGGTTGCGCGGCAACGAAACGGCCTCACGCGCGTTTAATGACTTATAGTACCCAGGTGATTTTTTAAAGAAACATTCGGCATGGAAAAAAAACAAGGTGGCGAGAATAAACCCGGAGGGACGGGTTTTTTCAATTCCTTCTGGATTTACGGAATTGTCATCGTATTCCTTCTCGCCCTCAATTTTTATGGAATAGGTTACGGTAAAAAAGAGCCCATCGGCACCAGCCGGCTCATGGAAATGCTGGTGGACCGGGCTGTGGAGGATATCCGCATTTCTGAAGAAAACAGGAAGGCCTACATTTACCTGCGCAAAGAACGGCTCTCCGATCCGGAGTACAGCGATGCTGCCAAAACAAGCGCCAATGACAACCGGTATCACTACTGGCTAAAAACAGGTCCCGTGGATCAGTTTGTCATGCAAATTGCCCAAGTGCAGGAGGAGGCGGGTATCACCCCGAGAATTTCGCCCAATTACACCGAGCTTACCTGGTGGCAGGCTGCCGCACCCTGGCTCATTCCCATCGGACTGATCCTGTTGATCTGGCTCATTATCATGCGGCGCATGGCCGGCGGCCCGGGCGGCCCCGGCGCTCAGATTTTCAACATCGGCAAATCAAAAGCCACCCTCTTCGACCAAAATACCAAGGTGGACGTCACGTTTGAGGATGTGGCGGGCCTGAATGAAGCAAAGGAAGAGGTCATGGAAGTAGTTGACTTCCTGAAAAACCCGAAGAAATACACCGCATTGGGGGGTAAAATACCGAAAGGCGTATTGCTGGTAGGGGCGCCCGGAACCGGCAAAACGCTCTTGGCCAAAGCCGTAGCTGGCGAAGCCGGGGTGCCGTTTTTCTCTATATCAGGCTCCGATTTCGTAGAAATGTTCGTCGGGGTGGGCGCTTCCCGCGTGCGGGACCTCTTCCGGCAGGCACGCGAAAAGGCGCCCTGCATCGTGTTCATCGATGAAATAGACGCCATTGGCCGTGCCAGGGGCCGCGCCAATTTCCAGGGCGGCAACGACGAACGCGAAAATACCCTCAATCAGTTGCTGGTAGAAATGGACGGCTTCCCCACCGACAAGGGCGTCATCCTGATGGCTGCCACCAACCGGCCGGACATTCTCGACAACGCCCTGCTGCGTCCCGGCCGTTTCGATCGCCAGATCGGCATCGACTTGCCCGACCTCCAGGGGCGCGAGGCGATCTTCTCGGTGCACCTCAAGTCTATCAAAACAGCTGAAGATGTTTCCGCCTATTCATTGGCGGAAATGACGCCCGGCTTTGCCGGCGCCGACATAGCCAACGTGTGCAACGAAGCAGCACTCATTGCCGCGCGCCGCAACAAACGCGCCGTGGATATGGATGACTTCAACTCTGCGCTCGATCGCGTGATCGGCGGTTTGGAAAAGAAAAACAAGATCATCTCTCCTGAAGAAAAAGAGATCATCGCCTTTCACGAAGCCGGCCATGCTGTGTGCGGCTGGTACTTGGAGCATACTTCGCCCCTTGTGAAAGTGACCATCGTGCCCCGCGGCATCGGCACCCTGGGCTATGCGCAATATCTGCCCAAAGAAGAGTATATCACCCGCACAGAGCAAATACAGGACCGGATATGCATGGCATTCGGCGGCCGCGCTGCTGAAGCCATTGTTTTCGGCAAGGTCTCTACCGGCGCTCAAAGCGATCTCGATCAGGTCACCCGCATGGCCTACAGCATGGTCACGGTTTTCGGCATGAACGAAAAAGTGGGGCAGGTTTCTTTTTACAGCCTCTCCCAGGATCAGTTCCAGCGCCCTTATTCCGATACAACCGCGTCCATGATTGACGAAGAGGTACGCCGCCTTTTGGATGTTCAGTTTGAGCGGGCCAAAAACCTGCTCATGGAGCGCCGCCACGAACTGGAACAGCTGGCGCATGCTCTCCTGGAAAAAGAGGTGTTGCTCAAATCAGATATAGTAAAACTCATTGGCCAGCGCCCGCACGGCGCCACCGAGGCCGTGCCGCACAATGGGGTGCCGCAAACCGAAGAAGTGTGACGGAGGTGTGATACCTGCGTCCGACGATTATACTAATTCACTATATTGAGGGGTCGGGGCCGGGGAGTCTCCGGCCCCTTTTCTTTCAAATGAGGCTTCGTCTCAGCAATTCCATTTATCTTTGGCGCAAAAACCGGATATGGCCGCAATTACACCCGAAGCCGCCGCCGCCCTGATACGGCAGCGCCGCGCGGTATTTCCCAAAATGTACGACAGCCGCCCGATTCCACAAGAGATCATCGAGGAAGTACTGGAAAACGCCAACTGGGCGCCCACGCACCGGCACACCGAACCCTGGCGTTTCAAGGTGTTCCGCGGAGAGGCCCTGCGCCGCCTCGGCGAGTTTTTGGCCGGCCATTACAAGAATAGCACCCCGGCAGAGCAGTTCTCGGATATGAAGTTCAAAAAAATGTTGGAAAACCCACAGCGGGCCGGCGCCGTGATAGCGATTTGCATGCAACGCGACCTTGAAGGCAGCGTGCCCGAATGGGAGGAAATAGCCGCTACGGCCTGCGCTGTGCAAAACATGTGGCTCACGTGCACTGCCCACGGCATCGGCTCCTACTGGAGCACCCCCGGCGCTATACTCCGCGCCGACGAATGGCTCGGCCTGCGCAACGGCGAGCGCTGCCTCGGCCTCTTTTATATGGGACACTATGACAATACGGTACAACTGCCGGCCAAACGGGGCCCGGTAGAAGACAAAACCGTTTGGATCAACTCTTAAACCAATAACATGATACCTGTCAACCGCCAGGCGCTCTACCTCGCGCCCAAAAAACCCCTGATTGATTGGGTCAATTACGTCTTTCCGGAAGAGGAGAAAATTTCCTCTGAGGAGCCGCTCTCCAACGACTGGGGTACGGTATATCTCGTGCCCGAGTTCATGTCGGAAGAAGAATTTAAAGAATGGCTCAAGGAAAACTACCAGGCTTTCTTTGAACAGGAGCTTTACGAATGGTGTGAAGAAGAAACCCAGTGGCCCAACCCGCTTACCTGGGAGCTGTTCCAGGAGTGGTTCCACGTATCCTTCCAGTCGGTGGTTTTAGACACCATTGACCTGCCCTTGGAGAAAGAAGACGACGAAGACGACTGGGATTTCTGAGCCGGCCCGGAAAAATCATCCGGCCCGGTGACAAATGTCACCCATGTGTCATAATCCGGGGTTTTAGTTTTGCCAAACTCACCAAAATCGCAAACTATGTATCTGGTTGACTGGCTTCAAGCAAATCTGTTGATGGTGTTCACTACCCTTGCCATCATCGGCGTTCCCGTGATCATCGGCATTGTCATTTACTCCAACATGTCGAAAAAGAAAAACGACGGGGATACGACGGAAGCGGAGTAAATATTCCCCGCTTTACGCCAGGATTCCCTCCCCCAACACCATCACCACATGCGCCATCATATGGGCCAGGATGGCGCTTTCCAAGCCGCGCTTCCAGTACAGCCACCCGAAGACGAGGCCCCCTATGGCATTGCCCGCCAGGATGTAGAGCAACAAGACAGGGGGCGGATTTTCCACCGCCATAAAGACGATGGGGAAATGCCCCACGGCAAAAAGCAGGGTGGAAACGGCAATGCCCGTCCAGTATGCCGGCGGCCCGAGGCTGCGGAATATCTTCGCGGCGATCCACACCACGAAAGTCATCAGGCCGAAGCGCATTAGTATCTCTTCGGTGATGCCGCCGTAGAGCAGGCGGGTGACCATGCCGGGCTTGAGCTTTTCGCCCAGTTCCAGGAAGGCCTCCGGCAGGTGCGGGTATAAACTGTAGCTGAATAGTGACAAGGCCAAGCCAGTGAACACCCCGCCGGTGATCCCGTACTTGAGCAGGCCCGGCAGCAAGGGTTGAAAGGGTTCTTTGGCGATGATCTTTTCCAGTACCGGGACCGCCAAGCCCGCTTTCTTATAAAGAAAAGTGCCGACGATAACGGCGCCCGTCAACAAGAGGGTAGGGTTTAGCAGCGTCAGGAGTTTGAATTGCCAGGGGGCGAATATTTGTTCTATTTCCGCCTTGGCCTCTTCAGGCAAGGGCAGCTCTACGGTGAGTATGGACAATACGCCCGCAAAACCCAGTGCGAAAAGGATAAGGGCTAAATTGCGTTTTTCCCGGTTCATTTTTTTTTGCTTTGGATGCGTTTGACAAGGAGGTGTTTTTTTCAACGCCGGCAAAGAAAGCAAAAGGATATGAACCGGCCAAGCACTTCCGGCTACAACGACATACGTTCTTTTCCCCGTAGTTTCAGGCAAACACTTCTTGTTTTTTAGATTTAATTCGCAAAAATAACGTTATTTTTGCGATTACAATCTGTAAAGTATGATAAATCGCTTATTGGAATCGCAAATCAGGGAAAAGCTGTTTAAGGGTAAAGCCGTCATCCTCAAAGGGCCGAGGCAGACCGGAAAGACGACTCTGCTACGGCAAATTTTCAGTAAAATGCCGGACGTGTTATGGCTCAACGGCGATGATACGGAAACAAGGATACTGCTCGAGGATGTAAGCGCCGCCAAATGGAAACGCATCATCGGAAATGCCAGGGTTGTAGTGGTGGATGAAGCCCAGCGCATTCGCGATATTGGCATCAAACTCAAACTCGTCACGGACCAGTTGCCGGAGGTACAATTGGTTGCATCCGGTTCTTCCGCATTTGAGTTGGCCAACCAGATCAATGAACCTCTCACGGGCCGGAAGTGGCAGTATCACCTTTTTCCGGTTTCTTTTGAAGAACTGGAAGCGCATCATGGATTGGTAGAGGAAAACCGCCTGCTTCCCGATCGCTTAGTTTATGGCTGCTACCCCGATGTGGTGAGCCATCCTGGAGAGGCAAGAGAAATCCTGAACCAATTGGCAGACAGCTTTCTTTATAAAGACATTCTGATGTGGGAACGCGTCAAAAAGCCGGAAAAGCTGACCAAGCTGCTCCAGGCGCTTGCCTTTCAGTTAGGCAACGAAGTCTCTTACCACGAACTGGGGCAGATCACTGATCTGGATAATCAAACGGTAGAAAACTATATCACCCTGCTGGAACAAACATTCATTATCTTCAGATTGCCGCCACTGAGCCGGAATTTGCGCAAAGAGCTGAAAACCAAACGGAAAATATATTTCTACGACAACGGCATTCGCAATGCGCTCATCGCTCAATACCAACCTTTGGAACTTCGCCAGGACACGGGGGTGCTGTGGGAGAACTGGCTCATCAGTGAACGGAAAAAATGGCTGCACTATCACAATACCTATGCAAACACCTATTTCTGGCGCACCCAGGACAGGCAGGAAATTGATTACGTGGAAGAGCGCGAAGGATTCATGTGGGCCTATGAAATGAAATGGAATCCCAGAGCCAAAGCTTCCTTTTCAAAGACCTTCACTGATGCCTACCCGCAACACCACACCCTGGTGGTACATAAAGACAATTTCTTCGAGTTTCTCGCCCCTTGACGGCTGTTCTGTACGATACTCCCGGAGCAAAGTCATTCGATTCTTGTGGATTTGAAAATCTTAAACCGCAGCTATTCGGAAAGCTGCCGGGAACACGACAACGGCATACAGCCGTTTTGAAGCCGTATGCCGTGCCGATTTGCTATGATAAGAGCTGAACCCGCTGTCGTGATACAAGTTTACTGATGCCGGTTTCATCGCCGGACGCCTAACTCTGGTTGCAATCCTCGGCGACTAAGGTCGCCGGTGCTTCTTCATGCCTCCAGCAACCCGGAAAGCGGCGGGATGCAAATCACTCGCTCGGCGACTAAAGTCGCCGTTACTTTTCCGCCGTCATCCCCAAATCCCGTGCCGTTTCCATCAGGCGGATGCACTCGGCGCGGTAGCCGTGCTCGTCCTTTCCTTTGGCCGCTTTGGCCAATTGGATGGCGTGGTTCCAGGTGGTTTGGCCTTTGAATTCGGAATTGCGCAGCAACATGCCGAACTCCGCTACTGCCGCCGCCCAGCGGAAATTCTCGCTGGTTTTGGCGTTGGGAGTGCCTGCACCTGTGACGATGCGTTCCAGCAACATGCTCTTGTCGCCGTCGGGCTGTTTGTAGCGCAGTTTTACGGTGGCGGCTTCTTTGCTACCGCCGGTCGCGGGTTTGTTTTCCTTCTGGTACTTGAGCGGATCTACGTCAGCTAAGAACTCGCTTTCCACCCCTGCCGGGATGATCTCGTACATGGCTGTGACGGTGTGCCCGGCGCCGAGTTCGCCGGCGTCTTTTTTGTCGTCGTTGAAGTCTTCGCGGTTCAGCAGGCGGCTTTCGTAGCCGATGAGGCGATAGCCGGCCACCTGTGCGGGGTTGAACTCAATCTGTATCTTCACGTCTTTGGCGATGGTGAAGAGTGTGCCGCCGAACTCCTGTACGAACACCTTTTTGGCTTCGTCAATGTCGTCTATGTAGGCGTGGTTGCCGTTGCCCGATTGGGCGAGTTTCTGCATCTTATTGTCCTTGTAATTACCCATGCCGAAGCCGAGGATGGTGAGGAACACGCCGCTTTTGCGCTCTTCCTCGATGATGCGCACCAGTTCGGCGTCGCTGCTTACGCCCACGTTGAAGTCGCCGTCGGTAGCCAGGATGACTCGGTTGTTGCCCTCTTTGAGGAAGGACTCGCGGGCCGCCTTGTAGGCCAGGCGAATGCCTGCGCCGCCTGCGGTGGAGCCGCCGGCCTGCAGTTTATCTAATGCTTCGAGTATTTTGGTCTTGTTGCTGCCCGGTGTCGGTTCCAGCACGATACCCGCTGCGCCTGCATACACTGCGATGGCTACCCGGTCCTGGGGGCGAAGCTCATTGACGAGGAGGCGGAAGGCCGACTTCAAGAGAGGAAGCTTATTGGGCATGTCCATGCTGCCCGACACGTCGATGAGGAATACGAGGTTGGAGGGCGGCAGGTTTTCGGTGGCTATCTTCTTGCCTTGCAGGCCGATGTGCAGGAGTTTGTGCTGGGGCTGCCAGGGGCAATCCGACATTTCGGTCACCACCTCGAAGGGGTGCTCGCCGGTGGGTTCGGGGTAGTCGTAGTTGAAATAATTCACCATTTCCTCTATGCGCACGGCGTCCATTGGGGGCGTTTGGCCGTTTTTGAGGAAGCGGCGCATGTTGCTGTAGGAGGCGGCGTCCACGTCGATGGAAAAGGTGGACACGGGGCTGTCGGCAGCGCGGAAGAAGCGGTTTTCGTTGATGACGTCGTAGTCTTCGGTATTGTGTGTAATGGCGTAATCATCGTATGCGTGGTACATGGCGGGCGCGCCTGCGTGGATACCAGTAGCCATTTTCCGGTTGGCCCTGCCGGCTTCCCTGCCCACTATGACTACTTCCGATAGTTGTTCTGCTGCGGGCGCCAGGCTCACTTTAAGGGGCTTGCCGGCAGCGGCTTTTTTGACCTCCTGCGAGTTGTAGCCGGTGTAAGAGACTACGAGGGTTACGCTGGAGTCGGGCGATTGCAGTTCGAAGTAGCCGTTCAGGTCCGTCACGGTACCGATGGTGGTACCTTTGATCAGTACGGAGGCGCCGATGATGGGCGCGCCGGTTTCGTCGGTCACGGTTCCCTTGATGGTGAAAAGGTTCTGCACGGCAAAATGTGCGCTCAGCAGCAGGCCGAGGGCCAGGAGCAAAAGCAAAGATTTCGTTTTCATAATTGATGTGTTTTTCCCAAAGGATGCAGGGATAGGGGGGGATTACACACGGAGGGCGAGATTTTTTTGATTCAGGCCTTTTACGGGTGGCCCTGCAGGAATGCCGGGACGCGGGATAGAACGCGCGAGGTGGGTAGAATCCTGGTGTGAGGTGGAACTCCTGGCGAAATGAAACTGCCATGGGCGAAAAGTCGTTATATTTGCTGCTTATCAATACCGTTTTCGTATGGCAGAACTTGAAATACAGCAGTCTATTCTTCAAGCCTTAGGCAGGATGTCCTTGGGACAACAAATCAAGCTGCTTGAATTTATCAATTCCATTTCCGGCCCTGCAAAGCCTGAGAAAACGCAAAATATACTGCAATTCGCCGGCATATTCGACGCAACAGATACTGCGGAATTCGAAGCTGCACTACAAGATTGTGAACAAATAGACCACAATGAATGGTAGGCATCTGTTAGACACCAACATTGTGATCGCATTGTTCAATCGCGAGCAACCTGTTATTGATAGTATCGCCCAATCCTTGGAAGTTTTTCTCCCCTCTATCGTAATTGGTGAGCTTTATTATGGAGCTTTCAATTCAAGTAAACAGCAGACCAACATTGAAAAAATTGATCGCTTCCGTATGCAGACTTTTGTATTGGATTGCGATGCTTTCACAGCCAAGACATATGGCCAGATCAAAAAATCTCTTAAAGACGCCGGTACTCCAATTCCTGAAAATGACATTTGGATAGCCGCATTGGCCATTCAGTATGACCTGCCGCTTGTTACAAGAGACAATCATTTTAACTTCATCCCAGGACTTCAAGTAGAAAGGTGGTAGTTACCTGCCTCGGCAGGTTAATACATCGCTATTCAATAGCGGCTGGTACCTCGTGGAAGATCGCTCCTGTTTTTTATTTTCATAACCGCCTGAACATTTTCTTCTTTCTTGCGGGTATTCCGACAGGAATGCCGGGACGCGCTGCGCCTTGCGTGGTAAACTGAGGTGTGCCCCGACACGCATGTCGGGGTCGGCGCGGGCGGGTGGGGAGGAAGAAAATTGCACAAAAGATTGGGCAGTTTAAGAAAATGGTGTAATTTTGGAGGCTATAATTCCAAAATTGTAACAAAAATGGAAGTATATGTTCCAAGATTGCTCGAATTGCCGGCGCAAAATTGTTTCTTATTGGGTCCCAGGGGAACGGGGAAAACCACATTCCTCAAGCACTACTTGCCTGATGCGATTTGGATCGACTTGCTGAAGCCGGAAAATTTCCGGCAGTATGGTGCTTATCCTGAACGGCTTGAAGAAATCGTTTTGGGGAATCCGGAAAAGAAGGATATAGTCATAGATGAAATTCAGCGCATCCCCGGCTTGCTGCCGGTGGTACACCGCATTATCGAGATGAAGCAGGCGCATCGCTTTGTTCTTACCGGGTCGAGTGCCCGAAAACTGAAAAGTGCCGATGTCAACCTGCTGGGAGGAAGGGCGGTAAGGGCACATATGCATCCTTTCGTATTGGCCGAGTTGGGAAATACCTATACACTCGAAGATGCACTTCAATACGGCCTGCTCCCTTTAGTACATGCCTCCGTTGACAAGGCAGGTACGCTGGATGCCTATATTTCGCTATACATGGAGCAGGAGGTGTACCAGGAGTCCTTGGTCAGGCGTATTGGCGATTTTGCCCGCTTTCTGGAGGTCATCAGTTTTTCGCATGCCGCTGTATTGAATGTGAGCAACGTAGCGCGGGAATGCGGCGTGGGCCGGAAAACCGTTGAAAGCTACATCCAAATTATGGAAGACATTCTCCTGGCTTTCAGATTGCCGGTTTTCACCAAGAGGGCTGCGAGGGCCATGTCGGCCCATCCCAAGTTTTACCTTTTCGATGCGGGAGTATTTCAAACCTTGAGACCCAAGGGTGTATTGGATAGCCCCGAAGAAGTCGGCGGTACAGCTCTGGAGGGTCTTGTAGCTCAGCACTTGCGTCAATGGACCGACTATGCGGACGGGCATTTCGACCTTAGTTTCTGGCGTTCGCAACGCGGCGTGGAAGTGGATTTTGTAGTGTATGGAAACAATGGTTTTTTCGCATTCGAGGTAAAGAACAGTAAACGAATCAGACCGGAAGACCTCTCCGGCTTGCATGAGTTTGGCAAAGATTACCCGGAATGCCGCCGCATATTGCTATACAGGGGCGAGGAACGAATGAACCGAAACGGCATTCAGATCATTCCCGTGGAAGATTTTCTGCGCCGGCTGAAGTCAGATAGACCAATAGATAGCGCTTGTTGATTCGTCCTGTAATTTTCCGCAGGTTTGCCCAATCTTTACCATGCACCCATAACACATGCTCCGCTTCTTCAAACGCGCCGCCGCGCAGGCCTCCGACGAGGAACTGCTCCAACAGCACCGCTCCGGCAAGGACCTGGAGGCGCTGGGCTTGCTGTACGAGCGCTACGTGGAGTTGGTGTACGGCGTGTGCCTCAAGTACTTCAAAGACGAAACTGAAGCCGAAGATGCCGTGATGGCCATTTTTGAAGAATTGGTGGAAAAGGGTAAAACAAGCGAGATACGCGAATTCCGGCCCTGGCTCTATGTGTTGGCCAAAAACCACTGCCTGATGGCCCTGCGCAAGGCCGGCAGGAATTTTACCGTCGCTGCCGACCCCGCGCTTATGCAATCCGACGAATTTCTGCATCCTGATATGGAAGGCATGGCAGAAGAGGTGTCGGCGCAGTTGGCCAAATGCATGGAGCAACTGCCGCTTCAACAAAAGCGCTGTATTGACCTGTTTTATCTGCAAGGCAAATCCTACAAGGACATTGCCGGCACGCAAGGCGAAGATGTGGGTTTGGTGCGTTCGCACATACAGAACGGGCGGAGGAATTTGAAAAAATGCATGGCGAAACCGCGGTAGGCAATTGATTAAAAAATGAAAAAAACAAAGGACATACCATCCGGAATGCAAATCCTGCGGCGCTGGATCAGCGGCGAGGCGGACGCGCGCGACGAGCAGGCGCTGCGCGCCGAGTCGGGGGATGATCCTTTTCTGCGCGATGCCGCGGAAGGCTTGGAGGCATTCCCCGAAGGCGACCATGCGCAGCGCGTTACCCGGCTCAAGGGCAGGATACGGCAGCGCAGCGGCAGGCGCGCTTTGGCGCCTGTGTTCATCATCCGCAGGGTTGCCGCTGCCGCCGTAGTAGCAGGCCTTGCCGGATTGGGTATCTGGTGGATGCTGCACCAACCGGGCAGCAGCCTGGGCGATAAAAGCATTGCCATACAAGAGACCGTGAACCCGCCTGTCCCGGTGGAAGAGACTTCGCCGGAAATCGCAGCGGCAGAAGAAACACCCGCTACCCGGATGCCGCCGCCCGCCCCCCGCATGGCGCCCGCTCCTGTGCTACCCGGAGCAGAGGATGTAAGCCCGCCGCCTGTGGCGGAGAGAAAAGAAGAAGCTGCCACCGCCCCACCTGCCATAGCGGCTGACGAAAGTCCAAAAACGGAAGGCCCCGCTGCCGCCAAGCCTGCTGTCACCGCCCCGTCTGCCGACGTGGCCGTAATACCCAAAGCAGAATCCATTGAGACCCAAACGCCGGCTGCTACCGGCAAGGCCGCAGAAAGAAGCGCGGCGAATTTTACCGCCCCTGCCGCTCCTGCCGCTGCGGCAAAGCCGGCTTACCGCACCCTCCGGGGCAAGGTGACCGACGCTTCCGGCGAGCCGCTCATCGGGGCTACGGTGTTGCTCCAGGGCACCAACACGGGAACCGTAACAGATATGGACGGCTCTTACCTGCTTAATGTACCTGCTGATATGCCCAGCCCGAAGTTGGTAGTGAGCTATACCGGTTACGAGACGGTCACCGTAACGCCCGGCCAATCTGACCGCATGAACATCGTCGTGCCGGATGGCCATGCGGCGCTGAGCGAAGTGGTAGTGGTGGGCGGCGCAAGAAAGAAAGCTTCCCGCGCCTCCGCCACGCAGGCCGGTGTTACGGTGCAGCCCGCCGGCGGTTTCGCTGGATTGGAGGCCTATATCGAAAAAAACAAACGCCTGCCCGCCCAGTCCCCTGCGCCCGCAGAGGTGGAATTGGAGTTCAGCGTCAGCACCCAGGGCAGGCTCCGCAACTTCCGCGTCATACGCTCTCCCGGCCCCGCCTTCACTGACGAGGCCATTCGCCTGCTTCGCTCCGGCCCAAAGTGGGAAAACAAAACCGGGGATGAGCAGAAGGCAAGGTATACCGTTATTTTTTAACCCGATTCCGGGTTGGTTCCTGTTACAGCTTGAAGGCGTCTGTCTTCAGCGCCCTGCATTTGGCGTTTGAAGCTATGGCTATTTCTTATCCCGAAAATTGAATGATTTGTCCGGGTTTTTTTGGTGAAAAAGATCGAATTTGAACGTTTGTTGGGAGAAAGGTGAAATACCCCGTTTTTTAATTCTAAATATTTTGTCATGAGAAAGCTTCCGATTTTTGTCGCGGTTATTGCATTGGCAGGCGGAGTGGCATGTGCTTTCTCCGCATGCGAACGCGAATACGCCAGGCCGTTACTTGACGTTAACGGTAGTTTTGCGAATACACCTGATCCGTCCGGCGGTTTTTTGGAAATACTACTACCGCCTGTACCGATGAAAGAGATGCTGGCGGAGGCGCCCCAAAGGCCTGTTATCATTTGGGAAAAAAACCACGTTCCTACAATGAGGGAAACTGTGCAGTTTCCTGTGCAGTATGTGGTGAACGGCAGTTGGACGTTCATGAGCCGGCTCGATCCCGAACGCAGCGTGCTCACTTGTTCTAATGTAGTTTTCGATCCGGAAGCAGGGTTCAAGGGCAACCTCAATATTACGCTCTCCGACATAGAGGGCAATCAGCTTTACTTAGCCGGCGAGTTTACTACTGCACCCGATTTTTCCAACTCTGCCTTCTTGGTGTGTGAAGGCGGTACCGGCAGGTTTGTCAACTCCGAAGGTTGGATGATGTCCTTTGGGCAGGTCAACCCCCTGACAGGTGTCAATTTGCTCACCGTATCCGGCCAGGTAACGGAACCTATAGAAGAGGAATCCCCGGTCCGGCGTACGTATTACGGAGGCCTGCACATGGGGCCCATTATCCGCTGAGCAAAGCACAAGCAGGCGCCATAGCAGATACGGATAATACTACCTTAAACCATACAAACATGAAAAAGAACATAGTTTTAAGGACAATTGCTGCAGTTGTTGCCCTTGCGATTTTCGCGGCCCTGCAAAGTTGCGCCCCGGTATTCTCTGAACTCCAAAGCGCCAGAACCGTAGGAAAGAACCGCTTTGAGCTTACTCCGTCATATTCGACGGTTTCGTTCACTTCCGACAAAGAAACCGATGGCATACAAAACCACCTCGGCCTGCGGGCTGCCTACGGCATCACCCCAAAATTGGACCTCCGGTTTGCATATGAACGTATCTGGCCAAAAGAAGAAGGAGAATTCTCCGATGGCGTTGATGTTGTCGGTATTGGCCCCAAGGTCAGCTTGGTGGAAAATATGGTCGCCGTCTCGCTGCCCGTAGGCCGGGCATTGGGAGAGGATTCAAAAGACTCCTGGCAGTTTCACCCTACCTTACTCCTTACATTGCCGGCTGTACCTGACAAGTTTGACATCACCCTCGCACCGAAGTACCTATTTACCTTTTGTAAGGATTGCGAGGACCTTGTAGCCGTCAACCTGGGGCTTGCCCTCAGCAGCGACCTCAAGAAGTGGGCCATCCGGCCGGAATACGGGATGTTGTTCAACCCGGGCGAAGAAGGGCACTTCGGCCAGTTCAGCCTTGGCGTTACGGTGGCATTCGGCAAATAAGAAGAGCGGGGGGTGATATTCGTCATCGCATGAAGGGAGGGAAAGGGGTAATTTTATCCTTCAATAACCTGCCTTATGGGAAGTGCGATGCGGATCACCCCTCCTGTCGCTCTGGAAGTATTTGCAGAGGATGCAGCCGGCACAGCCTGCAGTGGGGAGGTATTCCTCCAGCACCTGCGCTGCGTTGTATTGCACCATTTGGACGACCCCGATCTGCATGTGAACGACCTCTGCCGCGCTCTCTTCATGAGTCATTCCCAACTGTACCGGAAACTGACCGCCCTGACCGGCATGTCGCCCAATCAATTTATCTGCAACGTGCGCCTGCAGGAAGCGGCGACCCTGCTGCGCGACCCCAAACGGAGCGTCTCGGATGTGGCCTTCGACACCGGGTTCCGCGACCCCGACTACTTCGGCCGGGCTTTCCGCAAGCATTTCGGCATGACGCCTACTGAGTATCGTATTAGTTAAAACTCGCAGGTGTGCCCGTGCTGCTTCAGCCAGGCCATGTGTGCTTTGAAGTTTGGATCGGCTGCGGCTACCAATGCCCAGAATTTCTTGGAATGATTGAACTCGACAAGGTGGGCCAGTTCGTGAATGATCACGTAATCCTGCACTTCCGGCGGCGCAAAGAGCAGGCGGGTGGAGAGGTTGATGTTGCCGCTGCGCGAGCAACTGCCCCAGTTGGAGCGGTTGTACTTGAGCCTTACGGAAAGAATATTCTGCTTGAAATACAATGCGTTCAACTCGTGCACTCTTCGCGTTAGGGCGGGCAATTGGTCTTTGGCAATGATGCGGCTCAAGAGGGTGCGAATGCTTTGCTGAAGGGCGAGGCCTTGCTCTTTACGGCTCAGTTTCATCCGAATGACGCCGCCTTGCAGCCGGGCGCTGTGTCCGGCGCCGTCGTGCTCCTCAATGGAGAGGTGATATTGTCGCTCGCCTACGCTGATGAATGACCCATCTTCATATTCCCTTACCTGGAATCGTTCCAAGAGATGACTGTGCTGCTCGAATTGATACCGTACCCAGCCCTCAAACCACTGCCAGTGCCGCTGCTCCTCCCATTGCGGCAAGCGCTGGGGAATGCGCAGTACCGCCGCATCCTGCCGTATGCTTGCGCGGGCGCCCGCCCGCCGCTCGCGGTGTACGCGCACGGGGACTCTTGTGCCCGATATTTCGATGATGGTGTGTTCCAGACTCATTACGTCAACATCAAAAATCAAAAATCATCAATCATCAATCATCAATTTCACCCTAAGTATTTCCCCACGATCGGCATTCTCCTCCCCATCCCGAACGCCTTGCCCGAAACCCGCAGAATAGGCGGCGTTTGGTGGCGTTTGAATTCGTTGATGTTCACCATGCGCAATACCCGGCGCACCAAAGCCTCATCGAAGCCCATGGCGATGATGTCTTGCGGGCTTTGCCTGCCCTCTATGTATTGGTAGAGTATTTTATCCAAAATGTCATAGTCAGGCAAGCTGTCGGAGTCCTTCTGGTTGGGGCGCAGCTCGGCGCTGGGCGGTTTGTTGATGGAGTTGCGGGGAATCACCTCGCCGTCTTTGTTGATGTATTCGGCCAAGGCATACACTTCGGTTTTGTACAAGTCGCCGATGACGGAAAGTCCCCCGCACATATCGCCGTACAGGGTGCCGTAGCCTACGGCCGCTTCGCTTTTGTTGCTGGTATTGAGCAATATGGGGCCGAACTTGTTGGAAAAAGCCATGAGGATTGCGCCGCGAATGCGGGCCTGGAGGTTTTCTTCGGCAATGTCGAAAGGGCGGCCCGCGAAGTGAGGCTCCAAGAGTTGGAGATACGCATCATAGGCTGTATGGATGGGTACCATGTCGTAGCGAATGCCGAGGTTCTCGGCCAATTTTTGAGCGTCTTCCACCGAATGCCCTGTAGAAAAGGGCGAAGGCATGAGCACGCCGCGCACGTTTTCGGGGCCGAGGGCGCGTGCGGCAAGCGCCGCCGTTACGGCGGAGTCAATACCTCCCGACAGGCCTACGATGGCTTGCTTCAGCCCCAGTTTGCCGAAGTAATCCCGGAGGCCCAGCAGCAAGGCATCGTGGATGAGCCGGTATTTGGGCTTGGCCTGTTCGCCATGTCCGCCCATGCCTTGCAGCACTTCGTCGAAGTCGTAAGTGCGCACGCATTCCTCGAAATAGGGCAGTTCATCAATGACCTCCCCGCCGGGCGCTACCACCAAAGACCCCCCGTCGAAGATCAATTCCGTTTGCGCCCCCACCTGGTTGACGTAAAACATGGGTATGCCGTAGCGCAATACATTGGCTTTGGCCACGTGGATGCGGCCGTGAGAATGGGCGAAGTTGAAAGGCGAAGCCGAAAGGTTGAGGATGAGGTCGGGTTTGAAATGCGCTACTTCATCCAAAGGGCATACGGTGTAGAGGGGGTTCTCGTTGCCGATGTTCCAGATGTCTTCGCAAATGGTAAGGGCAATGCGCTTGCCTTTGTATTCCAGGATATTGAATTCGGTAGCCGGCTCGAAGTAGCGGTATTCGTCAAACACGTCGTAAGTGGGCAGCAGAGCTTTGTGTTGTACAAAGCGGACGGCGCCCTCGGCTAAGAAGTAGGCCGAGTTGTACAGGTCTTTACCTTCCACCACCGGGTTGCGCGACGGCGACCCCACCACTATGGCGATCCCATCAGCAGATTTTGCCAAGCGCCGTACGGCATCTTCAGCGAGGCGGACGAAATCGTCAAAATCCAAAAAATCCCGTGGCGGATACCCGCATGTAGACAATTCCGGGAAGACGACGATGTCGGCGCCTTGCGTTTTGGCCTCTTCCACGGCGCGCAGCATGCGTTCGAGGTTGCCCTCGAAGTTGCCGATATGCGCATCAATTTGAGCTAAAGCGATTTTCATGAAAACAAGGAAAAAGGAAAAAGTAAAAAGGAAAA
>CAZNYK010000039.1:9578-31940 GCA_964577215.1 uncultured Saprospiraceae bacterium | reverse complement strand
AAAATCTACATCATCTGCGTAGAAGACCAGCGCGAAGTGCTCAACGCCGTGCTCAAAGACCTTGAACCGTTCGAAGGGGCATTTTTCTTGGAGGGCTGCGAAAGCGCCGACGAGGCGGAAGAGCTTTTAGATGAAATAGATGCCAAAGGCGACTACGCAGGCCTCATGGTATGCGACCATGTGATGCCGGGAAAAAGCGGGGTGGAATTGCTCATTGAAGTAAATAAGGACCCCCGCTTCCCCCACACCAAAAAATTGCTCCTCACCGGCTTGGCAACCCACCAGGATACCATCAACGCGATCAACGCCGCCGCCATAGACCGCTACATTGAAAAACCCTGGAACGTGGACACCCTGCAAACCCAGGCGCGTATCCTGCTCTCGCAGTTCGTCTTCGATCAGGGGATCGGGTATGAAAAGTACCTGCCGTTTTTGGACAAGGGGGTGGTGTGGGAAAGGGTAAGGCATACCGTATAAGACGCCAGTGATTTCGCGCTCTTATGAATTTCGCCTTAGTCTGAATCCAATTGTACCCACCAACAATACAGAGAAAAACACAATGCCGGTAATTAACACTTCACGGGATTGCCAACCGAATGCGGGCCTTTCCTCGAAAGAAACGATCCGGGAAACAGGCGGACTCCACACCCCCAGTTGATTCATTACACTAAGGGTTACCCGCCCGCTGCCGGCATTCTTGTACCACTTAACACGGATTCGGGAGCCGGCCCCGGTGAGCGCCTCACCTCCTTCTACCGCCCATTTGTATTGTGAAGCCTCCGTGTTTGAGGAAAAATAAGCCGCTTTGGTTCCTCTTAACACCACATCCGGGCCTGTAATTGAAGCAGAATCAACTAAAAAGGGAAAGATGAACTGAGCAGTTTCCCGAACGATTCTCCCGGCGTGCCGGCGCCGGCTTCCATTGGCCCCGGTAACCAGATGATGGCCATCATCAAATAGTATTAAGCTATGGCGCCGGTTTTTGAAGTTTTCTAAAGCTTCATGGATAAAATATGAGCCAAAAAGTTCCGGGGCCATTGTGCGGTAAGCGTCCATTAGGTTCGGCGCTACCCGGCTAATGAAATTCTGGTCCTGCAGCCTGTTGAAAAAGGCCTCTCCTACCAGTCCGTAATCGAGTGGAATGACATCATCGGAAATCCCGTGAAAAGAAATGATGGCAGGCCCCGGATCACGGCGAAGCAGTTGGGTGTCTAACACCGCGCCGGAAATGCTGATGATGCCTTCCACCTGGAATGATGCAAGGTCAGTGCCTACGCCGTCAGGAACTCCTAATTTCTCATCAAAAACAGAAAATGCCGCAGGCAGACGACCGGGATCGATCAAGCCGGCATGCAGCGCCGTAATAGCCCCGGTGCTTTCCCCGGCCAGCCAGATGTGACCGGAGTGAATTCCAAAGCGCCCTGCCTCTGCCCGAAAGTACCTGACGGCTGCTCTTGCATCCTGCATGGCAAGGTATGCTGCGTCATGGATGGTATTGGCCCGTTTGTTAAGTCCCCGTACATTGACGCTCGCCGTCACATATCCCCTCCGGGCAAATTCCATGGCCAGTACCTTGACGACGTTGTCCTTTTTGTTGCCTGCCAAAAACAGGCCTCCGTGAAGAAAAACAATCATCGGCCTTATGTATTCTTCCTGCGGCGGCAAATACAGATCTGCTTTCAATTCTTTAAGCAGAAGTTGGTCACTGTTCACGTTTAGTGCGGCCGAGAGTTTTTCCTCCAGCAAATCTCCTATATAACCGTGGTTTCGCTCCACCTTGGCATATACAACTTCCTTGATTTTTATGGAGTCTGCCGGAAAGATTTTTTCGGAGTAGCGCTGTTGCCCCTGCGCTGAACCCCACCATACGGAGGCAGCTATGCAGAAGCAGAATGCGTTCCATACTGATCGACGTGTATTCATTTTTGTGATGTTTGATCTTCGAAATGGAGTGAACTGCGGAAGATGGCCTTATCGACGTTCCGTTCTTTAAAGACCTTTTCCCAAAAATGAGCAGCCTTGCGGATCCTTTTTTCCGTATCCGCTGAGCGGTGGTTGACGTTGTATATCTCCACGCCGCTCAAATCGGGGAGATCACAGGCAAAACCTTTAGAGAGAATGCTGTAGGCATTGCCGCTGCCAAAGTTGTATTTATACATGTTCAGCACATCTGAATGCTCCAACATGTCGCCGTAGATCACGACCATTTTTTTACCGGCCCGCTCGTCCATAACCAACGCATTCATCTCCCTGCACAGCGGCTCATAGAAGTAGGTTTGCGAAAGTTCTTCACCCGCGCTCTCCGCACTTTTTTTCATCGCGGCCTTCACTTGCTGCACAAAAGTCAGATAGTCCTTGGGTATCCGGTTTTTATCGGGAGTTGCGGGAAGCGGGCGGAAAGCAAACGTCTTCACTTCCAGGTTGCCGCTTGCCCCTACGGAAATGATCTTAACCCTGCCGCCGGTGCAGGCGCAATCTTCGAAGCGGAACATCTGCCGAAACATCTGTTTCAAATCTTCCTCATAGGCTGACTGGAACTTTTTAAAGTTCAACTCATCGGAATAATCGATGTACAAGTCCAAATAATTGATGCGCTGCCGCGACGCCGGGCACTCTTCCGAACAGGAGGGAAGCGCCAGGGTAACCGCTGCAAGCAGGGCGGGAAAAAGAAGGATTTTCATAGTCTCCAGGTTTGTTTTTGGAAAATGAAAAAATCAGCTCAGGGTCAAGGGCGATTTAATCAGAACTTCAGGCATGGCGTAACTCCAGTACAAGGGCAAATCGCCTGACGGGCGGTGTTGTTGATTCACATTGCGATAAGTGTAAATCACCTGTTTGCAACGTTGGTCAAGTTCAAGTGCCGCCTGATCGATGTAACGGCTGAGTGTGCTGTTGATCTCCAGTATTTCAGCCAGTTCCTCTTGGTCCTGCTGCATTGGAGGCTTGGAATTTGGGGTAAGGACGCGGGTTAGGCGGGCTTCCCGTTCTTTCGCTTCAACGAACTTTCTCTGCTGTTCTTCCCGCTCCACGTGGTAGCCAAACCATGCCTTTTCAAATGCGCTGCTGCTGTCGTGAGAAACGAAGCTCAAAACGGCGCTACCTAATCCAATGGCACTGAGCAAGGCCAGCGTAACCGGGAATTGAGGATTGGCAAGTACATCGCTCCACTGCAAGCCGTGCATGACGTCAAAGGTGGATACCATCTCAAGAGGGTCTTCGACGGCGGCGCCGGAAGCCATGGTCGCGGCGGCTCTGCAGTAGCTCAACACAAGAATGAGCAATACTCCAAACGAACCAAGGAAAAGCGCCCAATGGCCGGATACCCCCTCTTGGCGCTGTTTGATTTTCTTACCCAACACATGCATCAGGAGTACCATCATAGCTGAAAGCGCCGCAGCAGGCACTATAGCATGAACAGGCGCAAAGCCAAGCACTTCGAAAAGCTTGACATTTAGCGGCACTTCCAACAAACTTATGATCACCAAAATTACCGCAACCGCCACGGGCCTTCGCAATAAGGCGGGAATGGCATCGGTTTCGCCCAAAGGACGGTTGAACAGCACTTTGGCGTCTTCGTATTGTTTTTCAAGAGCTTTGACGGCATTCCAGTGCATACCCGCCACCGACTGGGACAATTGTTGTTGCAGCGTTTGGGCGCGCATCTCCAATTGAGCCATCACAGGGTGAATAGGGCCTGTATAAGCGGCAAAAAATTGCCTGAAACGAGCCGTCACCTTCTCTTCATACTGGCACGAAGCGTCATCATAACGCGGTATTCCTTTTTGTCCGTCTGATTCCGCCTGGGACGCAGCCTCTGTCAGCGCGTCCTGGGAAATCGACTCGAAAACCTTCGAATGCGGGCTTTGCAGTTGCGCCGACAAGGCCTCCATCTGTTGCCTGCCGCGTTGGAGTAGTGTGTTTTCCTTCATGACTATTTAATTGAATTACTTTAACACCACAAAAATACATCTATCCAAGACATCGCGCAAGTGTTTTTTTAGTTTTTTTGCTTTTTTGTCACAAAATAATTTTATGTTTGCTAAAACTTGTTGCATAGCATGCTGGATACCATGACATTAAGCGTTTAAGCCGGAGCATGGTATCCGGGAAGGCGCCGCCGGTCGTCATCTGCCTCGCGGCGCCCATTGAGACAAAAACATTAAATTACTTGATTGTTATATAAAAAAGTCTTATCTTTGCAACTAATTTAAAATTTTGACGCTCTATATACATGATTGAGCGACGAGAGGTGAAAAGGAAGTTCTTACATCCAGAAAACGATCCGTAAAACAAAGAGGGGGAACAGCCGGTGTCAAAATCCTGGCGGGCTCTCTCTTTTTCCGATTCAGGATACTGATTGTCGCTTATATAATCATTGTCTAACTCAAAAAAGCATCCGCTGCAAGCATCTTGGGAAAAACTCGGCTCGCTGCCGGCCCAGGGTGTTGTAAGATGCGCCCATTGAAACATGGAAAACAAGAAAAAAAAACCAACGGGAAAGGATTTCACGGATAAAGTGGCGCAAAAGGCAACCCAACTCCTTCCCGAAAAAGGAAAGCAAGAAACCCTGCCCCGGAATGGACGCCCAAAAGATGCCCTTCCTGCGAAATTGTCGCACCCCGGCATGGTAGTGCTGTGTGCAAAAATGCGTGCAGCCGGCGACGAGCAATGGCATTCCGTTGAAGAAGCACCTGTGGAAAACCCGGCAGATCTCGTGCCGGAATTCAAGCGCATGGCCGGTGTGGTGAAACGAACTCATCAAGCAGAGGCCTATCTGCATATTTCCTCTTTTGCGCCTTTTCGAAAAAAAGAAAACAGGGAACTGCTGGATTTTCTCTACAACAGCGGTATCGAGTTTGAATTTGAGGACAATCCGAGTTTACACAACCGCGAACAACTCAAAGTCATAATTGAATTCCTCCGTTGGCAGACGCCGAAAGAACACGAAGCGCATCCGGAATCTGCCCTGCGGGGCCGGAACAAAACCAATCAAAAGCTTGGCCAAGCTAAAACCATTGAGCTTTCGCGGAAGAAAAAACGGCAAATAGCATTTTTTGATGAATCCAGCCGCAAGGCCCGGCTGTTTGCCGTGAAACTCCGCAGGCAAGGCAACTCCCTGCACGAGATTGCCAAAAGGCTGAATGATTCCGGGTTGCTCACTACAAGGGGCAATAGTTTCCATGCCAAACAGGTAAGCCGCCTGCTTGAGGCGCATGAGGAGTTGTTATCCCTTTTCGAGGTTGCGCCCAATGAGCACGTTTTCCTTGGGGGCGCCAACTCCGGGCGCGATCCACACACCACCTTGCCGGAGCCATACCCCGCGCATTACCAAGGACAAGCGCAACCCTCGAAGTTTCTCGATGTGGCGGCGCCCTCGAATCAAGCGGCCCTGCAGGCCATCCAGGCTCCCGACTTAGGCCGGTCATTCCAGGTCATACCAATTAATATTAGTACGAAGGATGGAAAATTGCATTGTGACAAGTTGATCTTTCTCCCGGTAAGTGAAGTATTGCAAACACCCCTCGAAGTGGTTTTAATTAATAATTCCGGGTTTATTGCTTACAATGAGGTACTTACTGCGCCGGTTTCTGAAATCCGGATCAATATCCTGGAAGACACCTTTATTTGTCCGGGGCAACACTACATGCGACTGAAAGCCGGGGGGTTCGCCGACCGCAACTTTTCGGTTGTAATTGGAAGGTACCTGATAGAAGATCGCGGGTTAGAAGAAGAGGAGAAGGCTTAATCCCTGATAGGCAAACTCAGGCCGCCCATCTGGTTGCCCATAAAAGCCGGAGCGGCCCAAAAAGCAGGGTGTACGCGCCGCCTTCCTTCTATCATTCCCACTTTGGCAGCTTGCAAAGCCGATACGTAGTTCATGCGTTTACCTGCCAGGTTGCCTGCAAAAGCGGTAGCCAGTATCCCGGCATTTTCAGCAGTGATGCGAAACAGTGAAAAATAGACATTCCTGCCTCCTGAGCGCAGGAATGCGCGGTTGAGCGCCAGCGGCCCCTCGCCCTCTGTGAGGGTACCCCAGCCTCCCTTGCAGGCATTGAGCATGATAAGCTCGGCATCTATTGCCACATCGAGTATGTCTTTGTAGGTCAGATATTCTTTTAGCCCATTGTTGTCCTGAAGAAGGATTTGCAGCAGGCCATCGTTAATGCCGTCTCTTTCCGTGTGGGTAAAAAAGTGGATGACCCGCTTTTGGGGCATGGCCTTTTTTACATTGCTCTTGGTAGAACTTTGCCTGTGCAGCACGTAGTGGTTCCGGCCGCCCTCCGCCTTCATTTTCAGGGCTTGCGCCACGGCTTTGCATCCCTCTTCCAACTCCATGTTGGCCTCATCTGTATAAATGCCATTAGGAGCAAACCCTGCCGAAATGCTCAGAAGGGTATTCTTGCGTTTCAGCATGTGGTTGAACTTTTCCTTCTGCCGGCAATGATTGTGAAAGAGGATGGAGATGGAGGCGTGGTAAGAGATTTTGTAGCGCCGTATCAGAAAGTCAACATCGCCATAATGCACTGCCTGATCCGGAGGCAAGAAGGGCATCGGCGCCAGCATTTCAAAAGGGAGCAATGAGAGCTGACCGTCGGGGATGATGTAAAGCCGTTTAACGGCCGGCGGAATGCCCAGGGAAAAGATCAGGCTTTTATAAAGAAAGTCAAGCCGGCTTAAAATTCGAATAGTCTCTTCCTCAAAACCGGTAGGAAACTCCGGAACTATTCCAAAAGGATGGAAGTTTTGTTCCTCGCTGTTGAAGGTATCCAACAGCGCGTCAATTTCTCGAACCAGTTTTTCCCGGCCATTTTCCCGGTTCAGGTATGGCAGTTTCTTTAGTTCCATGCTTTTCTCCCGGCCGTTGATGAGAAGCACATACATGAAGCGCTCGCCGAGGAAGTAGGAGACCACCATGCCGTCTTCTCCCTCGGAAAACTCGGCGAAGAAATTGTCCGGTGCGAAAGGAGAACACGGGGAAATCTGCTCTGGCAGGACCACCTGCCCTTCCATGATAAACCGGACGGTATCCTCAAACTCTTCGGCTTGCACGTTGCTGTATTCTTCCATATGGCCGAGTACTTCCTGCAACCGCCGGATATTGATGGGAGGAGGAGGGACGGAAATTATTTCATTTTCAAATCTTTGCAAATCCGGCTTATTCCAAAACAAGGGCGTGGCTCGTTGAGTCTTACTGATGAATGCCCATAACAATGCAGCTTTGGTCTTGGGAAAAATCTGGAATGCAAAGGCCCTGCAGCTTTCGGGAAGGCTATTATCCCCTGAATGATTCGGGACAGCCATTATTTGGTAAGCAATTTCAATGGCGGTTTCATATACAATGCGTGCATCTTTACCCCATGCCAGGATCGTTCCGGTATTGCGGAATCGCTCGCGCAGCATATCCAAAGCGTTAGTGGCGGGCACAATCGCCTTGTATGCCAAGTACAAATATTGGTTGAATCGCTCATCCATCCGCCACAACTGGAGCAATGTGCTCGCCTTGAGATACAACGCGTTGAGCAATGCTTGTTGAGATTCAGACTGTTGAATAGCCGATTCTGACGGATTGTCGGAAAGTGAAGAATGATCAACGTCAGCCGACAGGGAATTCAGGGCCCTTTGGGCGTATTCGGCAGCTTCAACGAATTTTCTGTTTTCGAGATATACTCTTGTCATTTTGGTGTAGCATATCCCAATGGTGGGATGCCTGGCTTCATCCAGGGCAAGTTTACGCATTTCCAACTCCTCCTCATAAAGACGGATGATGTCCATCCACCTCTTGATGCCGGCTTCAGGCTGATTTGTTTTTTTTCGCTCCAGTTCGGCCCGATTGCTCAAAACGCTTGCCTTGTAGCGATGGGGCTTCTCCGGGAAGCTGAAATGAAGCGCCTCAAGAGATTTTTCGAATAGAGATTCGGCCTCATTGAGCTTTTCGATTTCAGAGGAGGTAGCCTGTATCGCCAGGCATTTTCCCAGTTCATTGTATGCCGCTCCGGTATAAAAATGCCTTGGAGGAAGGCATTCCTCGTATATCCGGATACTTTCCCTCAGAAATTTCTCAGCGCTGTCGTATTCCTGCAAGTCGAGTTTAAGTTGCCCAATCAGGCAGTAAACCCTGGCGGGTAGATAGCTGTATGGATTTTGATCCACTTGCCGGTAACAATAAATTGCCTGGTAGTAACATTTCAATGCTTCGTAGTAATCTCCCTGCTTCCAAAAACTCTTTCCGCACACCACATAGCTCTGGCCCTTGGACAGGTTCCTGTCGCTTTCCCTGTTGAAATTGGCGGTTTCCTTTTTGGAAACGGCTTTTTGGGCATGTTCTACGGCTTTCGTGTATCGTCCGTTATAGAAAGCCAACTCCGCCTGGTTGTGCAAAAGTTCGGCGTGTAATTCAGAATCCTCTTCAATCGAAGCCCTGTGGCTCAACAGTAGGGCATTCATATAATCATCGGCACTTTTCCAATTGCCGGTAATAAGGGCAAAACGGCAGAAATAAACAGATGCAGAAATGAAAGCCAACTGTTCGGCATCCGATGGCAATGAACCTGTCTCTGGGAAAAGGTGGCGGGCCTTCCCCAAAAAATAATCCATCCCCTCTATATGCCGGTTGGACACAAAATATTCCGCAAACTGGGTTCTGTCATCCATCCGGTTCTGGCTTGTCGTCTTTTTTTGATTCCATGATGGCGGTACGCCTTTCCTGCAAAGGTTGTCGCGACAAAGATATGTTTTATTTATACTTGATTTACCTGATGTGAATATGACAACTACAAACTTTCAGAAATAGCGGCATATTCCAAAATAAGTATGGGTCAAATTGTCAAAAGCCTACCTTTGCGCTCATGCAACCATCGCCTGTAAATCGCCTCCTCTCCGGTCCTTTGCTGCTCTTCGGGCTGCTTGCCTTGGCCATGCGCTTCTTCTCCTTTTTCCCCAGCGTGATCAACCACGACGAGTCCACCTACATCGTCATCGCGGAGGGATTGTTACAGGGCAAGACGTACTTCCGGGATTACATCGATACCAAACCCGTCGGCATCTTTCTTCTCTTTGCGGCATTGCTTAAAGTGTGGCCTTCCATTTTTGCCCTGAGGGCAGCTACGGCCCTTTGGGTCGCGCTCACGGCTTTTGTGTTGTATGCAGCCAAATTGCGCCTCGGCAGCGATGCGCGGGCCGCTTGGGCTACCGGGGTGATCTACATTTTCCTGACCTCCATATTTACCTTTTACGGGGTATCGCCCAATACGGAACTGTACTACTGCCTGTTCACGGCGCTTGCTCTGTGGTTGGTATCCGGCCGGGAGAGTAACGCCGCCTGGGCGTTAGCAGGCCTGAGCTTGGGGTTGGGCTTTTTGCTCAAGTACGTGGTGTTGTTTGATGCGGCGGCCTTCGGCTTGTTCCTCTGGTGGCGGCAGGTGCAGTTCAAGAGCGGATGGGGCGCTTTTTGGGTAAGGGCGGCACTCATGGCAACAGCTATGGCGCTGCCTTTTGCGCTCACATGGGCATGGTACCGGCAGGCAGGGCTGGAAGATGCTTTCCGGTTCTACACCTTCGAGGTGATGAAGAACTACCCGGTGAGCCGCAGTATGGCGGATTACCTCAAATTCGTGGCAGATTTTTTCCTGCGCTACCTGCCGGTCACGGCCATGTTCATCTTTGCGCTCCGGGCAAGTCATGTACGCCGGCCCATCAAGGTACTGGGCGTGTTGTGGGCCGCGCTCGTGCTGGCGCCGGTATTGATAACGGGCCGCCTTTTCGGCCATTATTTCATACAACTCATGCCTGCTTTCGCCCTTTTGGCCGGAGAATTCTTTGCGGTGGATCGACCTGAATTGCCGCGCTGGTTGGAGCCGGTCATGCGCCGCCGCATAGGGTACCCCATTTTGTGCGTACTCATCGCGGCTAATATTTGGCTGCAAAAGAAGGACTACTTCGACAAGCCGGACTACCCCCGGATCGCGGCCGCGTGGCTGAAGGAACGCCTGCGGCCCGGCGATGCCGTTTACACCGGAAATTTCCACCACATCGTATATCACCTTCTGCCGCAGGCAAGCCCTACGCCATATGTGCATCGCTCCCTGCTGTGGGAGCCGCATCATATCAGCGCATTGGAAATAGACGAAAAGCGCGAGTGGAACCGCATCATCGAGCAAGCGCCCCGCTTCGTGCTGTACCAGGGGTCTTGGCGGGAGAACTATTTCACGGCACACTTACAGGTACATTACCGCAAGGCGGGGCAGTTCGGCAGGGATATCGCGGTGTGGGAGCACATGGGCAGGTAGTATATCCGTACAACTTTACCAACCTTCCCCCTGTTTAAGTCCGTTATTTATCTGCATCATCCGGCTACCATATCTCGACAAAGTTGAAAACCAGCGCCATAGCCATTTCCCGCCCATCCGACCGCTGGATGGGCTTCATCATTTTGGGTATATTGGCCCTCACCTGGGGCAGTTCTTTCATTCTTATCAAAAAAAGTTTAGTGGCGTACAGCCCGGTGCAGGTAGCTTGTTTGCGGCTGAGCATTACCTCGCTGGCGCTTTTCCCGGTGGTGTTGCGGCGCGCGCGGCAGGTAGAGTGGAGCAAGTGGCGCCTGTTTTTGGCCGTTGGGCTATTAGGCACGGCTATCCCGGCTTTCCTTTTCTCTTTCGCACAGCAGAAGGTAGATAGTTCGGTAGCGGGCATGCTCAACACACTCACACCCCTGTTTACACTCGTGCTGGGCATCGCGTTTTTCCATGCCAGGCTGGTATGGGCCAAAGTAGCGGGGGTTTTGCTGGGGTTATCAGGCGCTGCCGTTCTCATTTTGCTGGGGCAAAAAGGCGCGCTTTCGGGCAGCATAGGCTACAGCCTGCTTATTGTGCTGGCCACAGTATGTTATGGCGCCAACCTCAATGTGGTGGCCACGTTTTTCAACCACCTCAATTCGCTCACCCTGAGCGCTGTATCCTTCACTTTTGTGGGTATTCCCGCCCTGGCGTTTTTACTGGCCGGCACTGATTTCCTGCAGCGTCTTGCCACCGACCCGCAGGCTTTAGTAGCACTGGGTTACGTAGCCATTCTCTCTTTGGGCGGCACGGTGATCGCGTCCGTCCTGTTTTTCCGCCTGGTGCAAAAAACCAACGCAGTGTTCTCCTCAATGGTAGCTTATCTCATGCCCGTAGTGGCCCTGGGCTGGGGGATGCTCGACGGGGAAGCCATGAGTGTTTTCCATCTAATTGGAATAGCGTTCATCATGGCAGGCGTGTATCTCAGTCGCCGTTAGGTATCCTCTTTAAACCATCCCGAATACGTGATGTAAGCGTTGGCGATGCGCTCTATGCTGTCTTTAAACTGTTCGGGGCTGACAGCCTTTACCTTTTTGGCCGGTACGCCGGCATAGATGTGCCCCGATTCCAACCGACTGTTTTCCAGTACAACGGCGCCTGCTGCAATGAGCACATTTTCCTCTACCACGGCATGGTCCATCACGATGGCGCCCATTCCAACCAGCACATTGTCGTGAAGGGTACAACCGTGTACGATGGCGCGGTGGCCGATGGAGACGTTATTGCCGATGGTGGTGGAAGCCCTGAGGTAAGTGCCATGGATGACCGCCCCGTCTTGGATGTTCACCTTGTTGCCCATGCGGATGCTGTTGACATCGCCGCGCACCACCGCCTGAAACCACACGCTGCAATGATCCCCCATGATCACATCGCCGATGATGGTGGCGTTGTCGGCGAAATAACATCCTTCGCCGCATTGCGGGGTAAAACCTCTTACCGGTTTGATGAGTGCCATAGTCTTGTGGATATTGTCAGGAGCGAAGTTAGGGGATAATATTGAAGGAATGGGGCAACATTTACAAAATCATCCAAAAGCCTTTCAAAAAACCGGATGGCTCTTTTGGAAAACCCGCCTCCCCTCGTATCTTTGGACTTCCAAACCAAAACCTTCCGACCATGTCATTTGAAGTAGTAGGCAAGCTTATAAAAAAGTACGATACAGAGAATAAGACCGGCACTTTCCAGGCCCGGGAATTTGTCATCGAAATTGAGGGCAGGTATCCCGAATATCCGAAGTTTCAGTTGGTACAAGACCGTTGCACCATCATTGACGCCTACAACGAAGGGGATTACATCAAGGTCTCCTTTGACCTGCGCGGGCGTGAATGGCAGGGAAAATATTTTACCAATCTGAACGCATGGAGAGTAGAAAAAGCGGAAGCCGGCACCCAAAGCCAAACGGCGCCTGCTCCCAGTTCTCAGCCCATATTCAACTCGCCTATGCCTACTGCTGACGACGAGCCGCAAAACATCGCTTCTCAACCCGACGACGATCTGCCGTTTTAGTTTACAACGGAGGGGCTTGATCCCTCAGCATCTTGTATATCTCCTTGCCTTTGTCGAAAAAGGTTTTCAACTCCCTGGGGCGCGCCAGGTGGTCTATGCGATAGAATAGCAGGTAGTAATTAACTGCCTCCAAGTGCCATTCCCGCTCCTGGGAAAAGAAGCGCAGAAACCGGTGAGGCAGTGTTGAGCGAATGAGTTCTTCGTGCTCGCCTTTCAGGTAGTAGTTTTTTGAAAATTTAGGGTACGCCTCGAAGTCTATGTCTTTGAAGCCCAGCATATCGCCGATGACGTGGAGGAAATTCTCCGGTTTCATGGTAAACTGGGGAAGACCCAGCCGCTTTGACTCTACAAAGAAGACGCTCTGGTTAAATACCTTGGAGCTTTTACCTGTGCTCACCGTGAACCGGTAATCAAACAAGTGGAAGTTAGTTTCCAGCATCTCGTCCCGGCTTTGGAGCAGGTTGGTAATGCGCCGGCTGCCGCCGCGCCGGAAAAGGCGGAAGTCGGCGAGCTGACGCTGCAGCCCCCATTCGTCTTTTGGCTGATAGGTCATGCCCCATTCCGCAGCCATTCTCTGCAGCGCTTCCGGCCGGGTGAGGCGCGTCGGCTTTTCGCTTTGCTTTGCCATCAGCCGGGGAGATTCTCGAGCTTTGGCCTGTTTTTGATCACGATGGTGCCATCCAGGATTTCGATGTAGCCATCGTCTTTAAACTCTGTGAGCATCCTGATAACGCTTTCCTTGGCCGTGCCTACGATGCGGGCCAGGTCGTCGCGCAGGATGTTGATCTCCGCCTCGCCCTCTTTATCGCTGAGAAGGAGGATGGCATTGGCCACGCGCTTGCGCACGGAGTGATAGGCGAGGTTGAGCAGTTGTTCTTCCTTTTCGATCACGTTGTTGGCCAGCATTTTGATGAGTTGGGAGGCCACGTCGCGGTTGGCATGGAGAAGAGCAGAAAAGTCTTCCCGGGGGATCAGGCTGATGTCGCTATCTTCCAGTGCGGAAGCGGATTCGGAGTACTTTGAGTCCCTGATGAGGTCTAAATACCCGGCGAAATCTCCCTCCTTGACGATGTCGATAATGTATTCTTTCCCGTCTTCGTTGGTTTTGAAAACTTTCACCTTGCCGGTATTGATGAAGTACAGGTATCGCGGATAGTCGCCTTCCTCGAAGACGATCTCCCGTTTTTTGTAGTGCTTGACCCTGCGCTCCAAGGAGAGCTTTCTAAGTTCCTCAAACCCGCGGGCTTCATTGATGAAAGCGCTTAGCCCGTTTTCGGTGCGTTCAAATTTGCGGCGGATTTGCTCGCTTTTACGCAGGCGGGTTTCGATGACGGCCAGGAGTTCGTCTTTGTAAAAAGGTTTGGTGATATAGTCGTCGGCGCCGAGGTTCATGCCGCGCCGGAAATCGCTTTTTTCTGTTTTTGCGGTCAGGAATACAAATGGAATATCAGCGGTAGTGCTTTTTTTACTCAGGATGTTGAGTACGCCGAAGCCGTCCAGCTTGGGCATCATCACATCGCACAGCACCAGGTCGGGCAGTTCTTTGAGGGCGATCTCCACCCCTACCTTGCCGTCTTCGGCAGTGAGTACCTCGTAACCGGACAATTCGAGGATTTCGGCCAGGTTTTCCCTCACTTCTGCATTGTCCTCTATTACCAATATTTTTTTCATGCGTTGTTGTTTTGATCCTGGTCAAATGGGAGCGTAAGGGGCAAAATGCAACTGAAGGTGGTGCCTTTCCCCAATTCACTTTCAAAGGTAATACTCCCTCCGCACAATTCCACATATCGCTTTACGATGTTTAAACCCAAACCGGTACCTTGGATATTTTCGGCATTGTGGGCGCGAAAAAAGCGGGTGAATACGTGCTGTTGTTCTTCTTTGGGTATGCCGATGCCCTGATCTGCCACCGCGAGATGCATCATCCGGTTGTCAATCTGGATACGGCAGTCAATCGGCGTTCCCGGATCGGAATACTTGATGGCATTGGAAAGCAGGTTGAAGAAAATATTTTTCAGGACCTTTTTGTCGATAAACAATTCCACATCCTCTTCCGGCAAGTCTTTCCTGATGTGCTGACCGGGCTTGAGCAATCCGGTCATTTCATCCAAAGTTTCGTCAATGAACCCAAACAACAGGAAATGCACAGGCTGTACCCCGACTTTTCCCTCTTCAAGTTTGCTGAGGGAAAGAAAATCGTTGAGGATGCCGGTGAGATTGGCTACGGATGATTTGATCCTGGCAGTGTGTCTCAACCGTTTTTCCTGCTGATCATCGCGGATGTAAGCCTCGATGAGATCGGCAGAGGACAGGATAGCGCTCAGGGGCGTGCGAAATTCGTGCGATGCCATGGAAACGAACCGGGATTTCAATTCGCTCAGTTCTTTTTCTTTTTCGTAAGCGCGGCGCAGTTCCTGCTCGCTGCGGCGCAGAGCGGCTTCGATGGTGCGGCGCTCCTGGATTTCGTGTTCGAGTTTTTTATTGATATTGAGCAGTTGGTTTACGGCGTTGGCCAGTTCTTCGGTGCGCTGGTCAACCCGTTCTTCCAACTCGGCATTGAGGCGGATGATGCGGTCTTCGGCGGCGCGTTGTTCTGTAATGTCTACTCCGGAACTAATGGAGCCGGTGATCGCGCCGCTTTCATCCATGACAAGGGCGTTGCGCCAGGCGATGAGGCGGCGGCGGCCATCAACTGTTGCTATTTCGTTTTCATAGTAGTCTAGTCCTTCCACCTCGCCATGGATCAGCCTGCGAAAGAGGCTTCTCATTTCTTGTTGCTGCTCGGCGGGTACGGCAATGCTGAACCACTCTTTGCCGGTAACGTTTTCCTCCGTTCGGCCGAGAACTTCGCAGCCTTTATTGTTGATCAATTCGACGATGCCGTAACAATTGATGACCACGATCATGGTATTGGCAATGTCGAGATAGCGCTGTGCTTTTTCTTTTTCCTTTTTAAGTGCGTGAGCAGCTTGTTTTTCCACGGTCAGGTCATGCACGATGCCGGTAAAAAGGCTGTGTCCGTCTGTTTTGGTTTCGCTCACGCTGAGGCGCAAGGGGAACAGGGTGCCGTCCTTTTTAAGGCCTTCCACTTCCCTTCCAAGGCCGATGATGCGCTTTTCACCTGTCTTGAGGTAGTTTTGAAGGTATTGATCGTGATGCCGGGCATGCATGTCTGGCATAAGTACGGAAACATTGCGCCCCAGCAGTTCGGCTATTTCGTAGCCGAACATGCGGGCTGCAGCGGGGTTCAACATCTCAATAATGCCCATTTCATTGATGGCGATAATGCCGTCTAAGGCAGCCTCTACAATAGCTTTGAGCCTGAGGTCGGCATTGAACAGGTCCGGGCCGGTTAATTGATCCACAGTTTTAGTAATTCGATTTGACTATTCTGTCAATTTTTGAAACAGTGACCAAAATTAATATTTGCAGTGACAAAAGTCATCTTTTTCCATTTCAAGAAGGTGAAAATTGCGGCATTATTTTGCGGTATGTTCGCTCAACTTGGAATCTTTTTATCAAATACAACTAAAACTGCATGGCCCGGCTTGAGATATTAGATGTGGGGTCCAACAAAGGTAAGGCCTTGAAAGCCAATGCAGAACAGGCATTGAAAGAGTTAGGCATTGACCTTGTCATAGAGGAAGTGAGGGACATTAACCGGCTTTTGGAGTACGGGATTTCAGGCATCCCCGCCATGGCTGTGGACGGCAGGGTGGTGCTGCAAAAACAAGTGCCCAGCGCCAAAGAACTACGCGTGGTGCTCAGCATGCTGCTTTCGGCCCCTTCAGACACTACTTTGCCTTTGCATACAATCGTGGCCCCTACTGATTTTTCAGACATTGCGCTCAATGCACTGGCTTATGCCAAGAGTATAGCGGCAGTACAGGGAGCCGCACTAAATGTGGTGCATGTGCACCAATCACAACCCATTGGCGGGAATCCCTATCTCACGCACCCCGCAGAAGATGAAGTGGAGTTGAAAGAAAGCCAATTGGACAGCTTTATGGGACGCCCCATTTCTACCAACGGCTTTATCTCCGATCATGTGGCCATGCGGCGGGAGTTGATAATGGGGCCTGTGATCGAGGAAATCAGGCGCATTTCCAGGATGCCCGATACGGATATGATCGTGATGGGTACCACGGGCAAAAGCAATTTGCTCAACCGGCTGTTCGGAAGCGTATCTTCCGAAATTGCACGGAGGGCCTCCTGCCCCGTGCTGCTGGTACCTCCCAAAGCCCGGTTCAGAGGTTTCCAACAAATTATCTTTGCCGGCAATTATGAGCCGCACGAAGACCTGGTGCTGCCCCACTTGCTCGAGTTTGCCCGCAGGTTCGGTGGCGAGGTGCATTACGTGCATGTGAATGCCATCGCCGAAGATGATTATATAGTCAATAAAATACCGCTGGAACATCAGGGAGATGAGCCGACGGTCATCACAGAGATCACAACCATAGAAAGCCGGGATGTCCTGGAGGGGTTGAACAGGTACGCAACCGAACAAAAAGCTGACCTGATCGCCATGTCTACTACTCAACGGCCTTTCATTGAAGCCCTTTTTCACCACAGCCTGACCCGGGAAGCCGTATTGAACATCCAGGTGCCGCTGCTCATTATGCATCCGGATGATTGACGGGGGCGGTAGGCAGTTTATGCTGAGGGTTTGTGCCGGGCGAAGTCGAAGCACAGGCAGTAGGCACACCTGCGGCGTGGAGTGGGCCATATAGCGGGAACTGCCGGGCTCAGGCCATCAACAACTCCAGTTCCTTGCGCACAAATTCGCCGAGGCTGCGCACATTTTCCCGGGAAAAATCAAAACGGATGCCTGCTGCCTGGTAAATTTCCCCGATGGGGCGGGTGTATCCGAGTTTGAGCGCGTTGATGAAATTGGAAATGGTGGTATCGGGGTCTTCGCGATACTGCTTCCAAATAGCGATAGCGCCGAGCTGGGCCATTCCATATTCAATGTAGTAGAAAGGCACTTCGAAGATATGCAGTTGTTTGTGCCAGAGGTACTCGGAGTACTCCTCCACATCGGTGCGTTCCACTTCATTTGAACTGAACTCGTGGAGGATTTTCATCCATGCGGCTTTGCGCTCGGCGCGCCCGTGGTGCGGGTTTTGATAAACCCAGTGTTGAAACTTGTCGATTGTAGCAATCCAGGGCAGAACCTTGAGCACGAATTCAAGTTGGGCAAACTTGGCCCGGCGCAGGTCTTCCGGATCGGGGAAGAAAACATCCCAGTGTTCCATGGTGAGGAGTTCCATAGTCATAGCGGCCAGTTCGGCCACTTCCGACGGTACCCGTTTGGCCGTTTTCAGTGGATAGTGCCGCGTGAGGAAGGAGTGGATGGCGTGTCCGCTTTCGTGCATGAGGGTGCGCAGATCGCTGAAAGAGTGGGTGGCATTCATAAAAATGAAAGGCACGCCGGTGGCCATGAGAGGCATGTTGTACCCGCCGGGTCGTTTACCGGGCCTGGACTCCAGGTCCAAATGGCCGATCTCATTCATTTTGGCGATATAAACGCCAAAGGAAGGATGTAATTCCGACAAGCAGCGGACTACCTTTGACACCAATTCCTGTATAGAGTCAAACGGACGCAGGGGCTTGTCGCCTGAAGGATCCACGAATAGATCCCAGGGGCGGAGTTTGTCCAAGTCCAGCATCTGTTTGCGATAAGCGTTCAGATCGTCAACCACCGGCAAAATCTCTGCGGCGATGGCATCGTGGAAGTTCATACAATCCTCTGGTGAATAGTCGAATCGGCCCAGGGCGCGGAATTTGAAATCGCGGAAATTTTCGAACCCGGCATTCAACGACATTTGGTGCCGTTTGGAAAGCAGAATATCGAAGAGTTCCTCGAAGTGGTCTTTATCCTGCAGGATGCGTTGATGGATTTGATGGTATATTACTTCACGGGCGCTGCGGTCCGTTTCTTCCAGTAATGCCGTGGCTTTTTGGAGCGTCATTTGCCTGCCGTTGAAGCCCACCGTCATCTCAGAGAAAATCTTGACGTACTCCTTGCTTTTGATCTGTATTTCCGTTGCGAGGGGAATATTATCGGCACAGAAAATTTCTGCGGCGTTTTTGGCGCTTCGCAGGTAGATGTGATAGCGGTCGTTTTCTAAGCTTTCCAGAAACGGAGAAGAGATCAACTTCCTGTCCAACTGGTATTCATAAGAAGTAATGTTCGGCGCTAAGGATTCAACGGCGTAGCTGTACGCTTCGGCAGCATCCTTGTCGGCACTGTCTATCGTAATCCGGATATACCGCCACGACATGGCCTCGCCCAGCGCCATATCCAACTGGTTCTTATCGAGTATCCACCGTTCCAGTTCCTCAGTCGAGCTTATAGTCCGGTCGAGCAATTCTTTGAAGTAGGGCTCCAGGGCTTCCCATGTGGTCAATTGGAAATCCCGGGTCAGGTACCCTCCCTTTTTCGGTTGTGTAATCATCACTGCACTCATAGCACATGTTTGCTTCAAGCTAATAATTCAGCTGCTTCCACTTCCGGTTTTCCGGAAGCATAGTTGTAAATGTAATAATAGGTAGCTTTCAGACAAAAGACACGCATCCGGGAGGGAGGGCGCTTCCGGGTTATCGACGGCAAGAGTGGGGGGAGATTATTCTGCCTCTTCTTCCGGCCGGGTTTCAACCGGCGATTCCTCTTCCGATGGAGAGGATGACGTTTGCGCAAGAAGGCCGTGCTCCTGGAGGAAAAGGAACCAACGAATCACTTTTTTGACATCGCCGGGATGAACCCGGTCTCGGTCGAAGTTGGGTAGTATCTTGGCGAAATATGCGTACAAATCCCCGGAGTCACTGCCGGGATTTACCGGAGGATTATCGGAGAGTTGCTCCAGCATATTGCCAAATACGACCTTCAACTCGACGGTTTCCCCGTCGTCGGTGTAAATTCCAATGGATTCCAGCGGCGTAAACTGGTGTTTGCGTATGGACGCAAATTTCAGCTTGCCGCTCGGGATTTCCTCCACGATTAGGCCATTGCTGCGGTTGGCTGCCATCCGGTACACACCGGGCATGCCGCTTAAAGCTACCAATTTTTCAAGGTTCATGAACTTGCCCTTTTTCAGTTGGGGGGCAAAGATATGAACTTCAGCCGAAACGGCTGCAATTCAAATGGAAGTAGTGTGCCTAAAGCTCTCAAAGAGGAGTAAAAAAAATCGTTTGGGGTACTTTCGGGGCAAAGATACACCCAATATTGCCATTATGCAACACAATGAGGGAACTTTTTAACAGACCGGCGAAAATTTACCTTAATCCAGCGTCGAGGGCGGCCTCCAATTCATTCCATGCGGGGTCTACAGCCTCTATTGAACCTCCCGGCCGAAGCAAAAAAAGTGCAGGTAACTTTTTGACTCCGAATGAATTGGCGATCGGGGAGTCGAAAAACCTCAGGCTTGGTGTTGTTTCGATGAATTGATGCGGCCAACTCAGTCCATCCCGGGCAATGGCGCGTTCCCACCTGGCGGTATCCTGCTCAATTCCCACACTCACTATGGCGAAGCCGGAGCCTTTATACCGGTCATACAATCCGGTCAGTTCGCGGTTTTCCCTGCGGCATGGGCCGCACCAACTACCCCAGAAGTGCAGCAACACATAACGATCCCGCAGTTGTGATAGCTGGAACGGCTGCCCCGATGGTAAAACGGCGCTGAAATCGGGAGCTGCGGCCCCGGAATCCAAGCGCGGCAAAAAATAGAGATACCGCCCCAGCAAAAAAAGCGCTAGGGCTCCTGCCGCCAGGATGTACAAAAAGGAAGGCCTTCTGATTGCATGCATTTTGTAGTCAATTTTGCCAGTTTTTCCGCTCCTGCTCTATGTGGCGCAACACCACGTGCACGCCGTATTTGTCCTGCAGGTGCTTGGCCAGTGCGTCGGCAGCATAGACGGAGCGGTGCTGACCGCCGGTGCACCCGAAGTTGACGCAGAGGTGGGTAAAGCTGCGCTCGATGTAATCCTCCACGGCCTCATTAACCAGGCGAAATACATTATTGAGGAACTCGCCCATATGGCTGTGATGCTTGAGGAAGTTAATAACCGGCTCATCCCGTCCGGTGAGTTTTTTATAAGGTTCGTACCTGCCTGGGTTGTTGATGCAGCGGCAATCGAACACAAAGCCGCCGCCGTTGCCGCTGGGGTCTTCCGGGATGCCCGTAGTGCTGTAAGCAAAACTGTTGATGGTGACGGTGAGAAAGCTCGAAGCGCCCTTGATCTTGTCAAACGGTTCAAAGCGTTTGGAGTTGATGAGTTGGTACAATGCCCGGGTAAGTTCGGGCATCTCAAACGGCAGCTGGGCATTTTCCATGATCCACTTTACGTTGCGCAACGCAAAGGGAATGCTCTCCAAAAAGTATTCCTTGCGTTCGAAAAGCCCCCGGAATCCATAGGTGCCGAAGGTCTGGATGCTTCGAATAAGCACATAGCCGAAATAAAACTGAATGAACTGCTCCCTGTCGATGGCAATCATTTCCCCGGCAGTGCGGATATAGTGTTCGAGCAGTTCCTGGCGGATATCCTCGGGCATACCTGCTTTGGCCTGGTAGAGCAGGGAGGCGAGGTCGTATTGGAGGGCGCCGCGCCGGCCGCCCTGGTAGTCGATGAAATAGGGTTGGCCGCCTTTGATCATGATATTGCGGGTCTGAAAATCCCGGAACATGAAATGGTTGCAGTCGGCCTGCAGCAAAAAGTCGGCCAGCCGCTGAAAATCTTCCTCCAATGCCTGCTCGTCGAAGGGCACATAGGCCAGGCGGAGGAAGTAATACTTAAAGGTGTTGAAATCCCACATCATCGACTGGCGGTCGAAAGCCTCGCGCGGATAGCACAGGCTATAGTCCAGGTCGCGCCCGCCCTCTATTTGCAGGCGCGCCAGTTGCTCCACCGCCTTGCGGTAAATCTGCACTAAGTAGTCGGGGAAATACTCTCCTTTTTGCAGAAGGTAACTATACAAGGTGGTAGAACCGAGGTCCTCCTGGAGATAGACATCCTGATCGAGGTCTTCGGCAAATATTTCCGGCACGGGCAGCCCTTTTGCCTTGAAGTGACGGCTGAAGTATAAAAAAGCCGCGTTTTCCTTGCGGTTGGGGTTGTAGGCGCCGATGGCTGTGCGGCCCGGCCCCTGAATGCGGTAATACACCCGGTTCGACCCCGAAGGCGCCAAAGGCAATACCAGGTAGGGACTTTCTCCCGACCACTGCTCAAACAGGGTTGCCAGAATATGCTCAACTTTAACGGGTACCATAGTATGCGTTCGCGTTTGCGGCGCGAAGGTACGCCGGTTTTTCCCTACCTTTGTCAAAAATATTCAACCATGAAGCGCTTGTTCCTGCTGCCTGTATTGTGGCTTTCCTTTCATATCTCTGCCTTTGGCCAGTGTAAGATCGCCGTAGAAACCATGGATGAATTCGACAGCACCCGCTTGGTGGTGTCCCACCCTGTAAACATCGGCTACATGGTGCCCAGCAATTTCAAAACCGTAGATGGGGTGACTTTTGTAGAGCAGGCCAAACTCCTGTTCAGTTTTGTGGAAAACGACACGATGGGGGCTTTTTTTCTCACCATCGCCGCCGCCGAACGCGACTACTACAGCATCGATCCGGGCTACAATGTCTATTTTATCCTTTCCGACGGCATGCTCCTCGAAGCCATGAACTACCCCGACCGCGGCGTATTTGACGACAAAACGCTCATGCGCATCTATTCCCATACATGCGTAACCCCGGTGGAGTATTTCTACCTGATGACGGAACACTACATCGACAAAATCCGCATCAACTACAAAAACCACAAACATACCATCATCCTCTCCCCGGAGCAACGGGAGGAAGTCCGCAAGGCCATTCGCTGCGTGGGCGAAAAGCTGAATTTCTATCCCATGCGCCCTTGAAGCTTTTTATCTGTTTTCAGTCGGTAGTGGGCAGTGCAACCCGGAACCCGGAACAGTAGGCAGTCGGCAGGGGGCAGTGGGCGGTTGGCAGTTCCAACCCGGAACCCGGAACAG
>CAZNYK010000039.1:0-9478 GCA_964577215.1 uncultured Saprospiraceae bacterium | reverse complement strand
GGCAGTGGAGCTTTTTCCAGGAATGAGTTTCAATCTTTCCGCTCCGCCGAAAACACTCCGTTGGGTTGGTGAAATTTGACCCTGAGGGCTTGGGATTTGCCTTTTTGCGAAATTTATTGGATGCAAAAGCGAAAACTTATACTAAATTGGCCGGGCAAAACAATGATGCCCGGCGAAAAGCAGGGCGCCAAAAAAAAATAGCATTTTCGCTTGAGTGACTGATAGCCAGTGATTTGCAAAATAAAAACTCGCAAATCACAAGCTTCTGCTTAGAAACACGATGTAAACACCACGAACAGAATGGAGAAAATCAACACACAATTACCGCTGCGCAAAGGAAATCTACTTTTAGCGCTATGTGTCACGGCATGTTTTCTGATCGCCTCCGGTGCGCCTTATTACCCCGCCTCCGGTCTGCAGGAAGGCCAGGATCCGGGAGAAGACCAATGGGTGGATTCCATATTCAACGCCATGACGCCCGACGAACGCCTCGGCCAGCTTTTTATGATACGCGCCCATTCCGATAAAGGCCCCGACCACATCGCCGGCGTAGAAAAACTCATCCGGGATTTCCATGTAGGAGGCCTCTGCTTCTTCCAAGGCACCCCGGAAAAACAAGTGGAACTCACCAACCGCTACCAGGCCCTCAACACGCACGTGCCGCTCATGATCGCCATCGACGGTGAATGGGGCCTCGGCATGCGCCTCAAAGAAAACACCATCAGCTATCCCCGGCAATTGCCCATGGGCGCCATCCAGGATAACTGGCTCATCTACGAGTTCGGCAAAGAAGTGGCCCGGCAGTGCCGCCGCATTGGCGTGCACGTCAATTTTGCTCCGGTTGCCGATGTAAATAACAATGCGGCCAACCCCGTCATCAACACACGCTCCTTCGGAGAAGACCGCCAAAACGTTGCCATCAAAAGCCACATGTACGCCAAAGGCATGCAAGACAACGGCGTGCTGGCCTGCGCCAAGCACTTCCCCGGCCACGGCGATACGGACGTCGATTCTCACTTAGACCTGCCCATCATCCGCCATGACCGCGAGCGTTTGGACAGCATAGAATTATATCCCTTCCGGGAACTGGCCCGCCAGGGTATAGGCAGTATGATGGTGGCGCACCTCAACGTTCCGGCTTTGGATACCGGCATGAACCGGCCCACCACCCTCTCCCGGTACACCGTAAACGAACTGCTGCGCCAAGAACTCGGCTTTGAAGGCCTCGCTTTTACCGATGCCCTCGAAATGAAAGGCGTAACCAAGCACTTCAAACCGGGCGAAGTGGAGGCAGAAGCTTTGCTGGCCGGAAACGATGTGCTGGTACTGCCGGAAAATATGGATGCCGCTTTTCGCGAGATCAAGCGCTATATCGCCGACGGCCGCATACCGCAAGCGGAAGTGGACGAGCACGTCCGGCGGGTGTTGCGCGCCAAGTACCGGCTCGGCCTTACGGGGTTCACCCCGATCTCTTCCGACAGCCTGCACCAACAACTCAACTCCCCGGAGGCCATCGCCCTGAAATGGAAACTCTACGAAAACGCACTCACCCTGGTACGCAACAAAGGAAATCTGCTGCCTGTAGTAAGCACTTCTGTTGATGCCGCATCCCTCAGTATCGGCGCTTCCGGCAAAACCCCTTTCCAGCAGCGCCTTGAAAGCTATAAGAAAATGGCGGCATATCAAAGTCCGCGGGAAATATCCTCTGCCGAGCGCAGCCGTCTTTTGCAGGCGCTCGAGCAAAAGGAGGTGGTCGTCGTGAGCCTGCACGGCATGAGTTCATTTGCCGCCCAGGGTTACGGTCTCACCAAAAGCGCGCTCGATTTTCTCGACGCCCTCAACCGCCGCACCCGCGTGGTTTTGGTAGTATTCGGCACCCCCTACAGCCTGCGCCATTTCGATGCGTTCGACCCCGTACTCGTGGCGTACGAGGATGACCCCATCGCGCAAGACCTGGCGGCCCAGGCGCTGTTCGGCGTCATCGGCATGAGCGGCCGCCTGCCCGTTACAGCCTCCGCTCTCAGCCGATTCAACACCGGCGTGACCACTGCGCCCGTTTTCAGGATGGGCTATACCATGCCTGAGCGGGCTGGCATGTTCTCCGAAGTCTTTGACAAAATGGACCGGCTCGCCCGGGAGGCGATATCCTCCGGAGCAACCCCCGGCTGTGTGGTATTGGCGGCCAAAGACGGGCAGATCGTTTACCAAAAGGCATTCGGCCATCAAACATACAGCAAGACCCGCGCCGTTCAACCCGACGACATCTACGACCTGGCGTCAGTTACCAAAATTGCCGGCGGCACCCTCGCCCTGATGAAGCTTTACGATCAGGGCCTCATCGATCTCAACGCGCCCATTGGCCGCTACCTGCCGGAACTGGAAGGCTCCAACAAAGCGGGCCTGATAATCAAAGACATTCTCGCCCACAGAGCAGGCTTGCAACCCTGGCTGCCGTTTTACCGAAAAACCGTGCTGAAAACCAAAACGGAGCTGAGCCTCAAACCGGAATACTACCGGTCGGAGCCCGATGAGGAGTTCGGCATTCCGGTAGCGAAAGACCTTTTCCTGCGCAGCGATTATGCCGATACAATCTGGCAGGAAATCGCAGACTCGCCCCTGCTGCCTTCAAATGGCTACAGGTATAGCGACCTCGGCTTTTACATGATCGCCCGCATGGTACACCGGCTCAGCGGCAAGCCTTTGGATGTATTTTTGGATGATTCGTTTTTTTGCCCCATGGGGCTTGAAAGCATCGGCTTCAACCCATGGCAGCGCTTTGATGCCGGGCGGATCGCACCTACTGAAAACGATGCGTACTTCCGGATGCAAAAGGTGCAGGGATACGTGCACGACATGGGCGCGGCCATGCTCGGTGGGGTGAGCGGCCATGCCGGCCTGTTTTCGAATGCCTCAGACCTGGCTGCCGTCATGCAAATGCTGCTCAACTACGGCTACTACGGAGGGCAGCGCTACCTCAGCCCCGCTACCGTAAAAACATTCCTCAACCGGCATCCCGACAGCAGCCGGCGCGGCATGGGCTTCGATATGCGCCAAACCAACGAGCGCATGTACCAGAACGTCTCGCTCCGCATGTCGGATGAAGCCTTCGGGCACGATGGGTTTACCGGCACCAGCGCCTGGGCCGATCCGGAAACAGGCACCATCTGCATCCTGCTGAGCAATCGCACCTACCCCTCGCAGAAAAACTCCAAGCTCAACGGCCTGCGCATGAGACAGCGCATGCAAAGCGTGGTGTACAACGCTCTACAGGCCCGGCCCGAAGCAGAGGAATGGGTTCAGAGCAAGATACTACCCGGCGAAGACTTCGTGGAAGAAGTGGGGAAATAAAAAAGGAGGGGAAAAGTCGCGAATATTGACCCGGCATGGAAAAACGAGAAAAGCGCAGCGGATACAAAATACAATTGCACCTGCTGCGCCTGTCTGTGGTTGGAAAACTATGCGGTAGCGACTTGGAGAGGCAACGGAAGTTGATCTCTCAGGTCATTACTTGAGTCGCTTCTCGTCGGAAACCGAGAGTTTGTGGCGGCCCTGGGCCCGGCGGCGAGCCAGCACTCTGCGGCCGTTTTTGTCGGCCATACGGGAGCGGAAGCCATGCTTGTTCGCCCGTTTTCTTCTCGAAGGTTGATACGTCCTTTTCATTTCGGCTCGTCTTTTATAGTAGGCTTGAAAAAAAGTGGCGCAAAGATACGGCTCCCTGTCAATTTTTCAAGTATCCGGCTGATTTTTTCTTTAAAGGGGCAGATTCCCCTTCATTTCAAAGCCCAAACCTGGAGCTTGCGACTCAATAAGTCGTCGTCATATCCTCGTCCACGCATATGATGAAATCGGCCCTGCCCTTGTGTTCGGGCTGAAGTTTGCGGTTATCAGCCTGTGACACGGTGCTTATGGTAGCATAGCGGAGCATCGGTTGCTGCCGGCGCAGGTACCAGAGGATGCCCTCGTAATTGTCGGAGTGGTAAGCGCCGTTGAGGTGAATGAACAGGCTGCCCGGGCTGTAGTATTGCAGGATGAAGTGCGCCATGGTGGCGTCTTTGCATGCCTGGGCTTTGGGCAGGTTGGGACCGCCGTGCCCTGCCATCATTTCCAGCATGGCCTTGTAGCCGGGAAGTTCCGCATCGTAGGCCATGGGCAAGGGCGCCATCCAGGCTTTTTCCTTGTCGGAGAGGGCATCCAGCACTTCGAATCCGCCGCGGGCCACCATGGAGGCGTACTTGCGGGGGATGTTGGTGGCTGCAAAGGGAATCCCTTTTTCTTTGGCGAAGCGCACTACGGGGGCGTAATCAGTGTAGTAGTTTTTCCAGAGGCGGGCCAGCGTATCCAGGCCTTTTTCGTCTATGGCGCCGGCTAAGTATTTGTCAAGCGCCTCCTGGTTGTCAGCCTCGAACATCTCGGCGCCCAGTACCAGGGAGCGCAGCGGATGCAGGTCTTTCACCACGCGGGTTTGCAGCCAATGGGAGATGGGATTGTTGTGGTATTCGCCGAAAAGCACAATGTCTTTGCCTTGCAGCGATTTGAGCATTTTTTCATAGCTGACCCGCTTGCCGGCAGCATCGAAGAGGACGTAGGCGGTTTTGGGTTGAGCAAGGGCGCTGCCGGCGAGAAGGAAAAGGGCGGAGAAAAGGAAAACATTTTTCATCATGGAGTATCTTGTTCTGTGAGGACAAAGATAGTATTTGAAGCTTGGCGAATTAGTTACTTTTTACTTTTTACTTTTTCCTTGTCTTGTTTCGAGCACAGAAGATTGATAAAAATCACCGCCTTCTCATGAGCAAACTCATCGCAAATGAGGCGGATTTTACTTACCATACCCGCAGTAAATAGTAACCCTAAAAAAAACATCATGAAAAATTTCGGAATAATTTTGGTTCTGTTGCTGTGCGCCGGAGTGCTCCGGGGCCAATACACGGATCAAGGCAACTTCATGCTCGGGGCTACCTTCGGCTTATCGACGGCCAACTCAAAAATAACGCACGGCAAGGGAGACGGAGCGCAATCGACGGAGAATCCTACATCCACGTTGTTCACCATCAGCCCTTCCTTAGGTTATTTCGCATTTGACGATATCGCCGTAGGCATCAGCATGGGCTATACCTTCAGCCGCGTACGCAGCTCCGAAGGGGAAAAGAACGAAGACAGCAACCTGCTTTTCGGCCCCTTCGCCCGCTACTACGTGCCTCTTACCGAAGACATGTCGCTCCTCTTTGAAGGCAGCTTCGGCTTCGGCAACTCCCGCAACGACATGCAATTAGGCGGTGAGCCGGAGAACATCCGCTCCAATATGGTGGCTTTCGGTATAGGGCCGGGGCTGACGATCTTCTCGTCCAGCGCAGTCGGCATCGAAGCATTGTGCAAGTACAACTTTTCGCGCAGCAACTTCGATACCACCATCGGCGGCCAAAATTCACAGACGACGACCCGCACCAACCAGTTCGACTTTTCCGTAGGGCTGAGGCTGTACTTCAGCGGGCTGCAGAAAGCCGGCCCGGCGCCGGGTGTTGTGCGCCCGTAGCGGCATGAATTGAGTTACTGATAGACAGTGGTTCGCAATAATCAAATTTCGCAAACCACGGGCTATCGAGTATATGCTATCCAGTAAGGGAAAAGCCCGGCAGAGAAAAACGGGTAGCGTACGTTTGGCGTTCTGACTGCTGAACTACGGGTCCATTTCCTGTGTCTTGTTCGTGGACCCGGCGGGATTTGCACCCGCGACTTCCCGATTAGCGATCGAAGTAACGCTGTTCCTCACTACTGCCGGAGTTTGTCTGACGGATCAGACGGATGCATAAAGAGATGAAGGGGAGGAAAAGTTCCCGGGAGGGCAATGCCCTCAAGAAAAAACCCCGGCAGCTTCCGCCCCGGGGGTGCAAAAATCAAAAACAGCAGGTTATTCTTTTACATACCCCGCCCTCTTCCAAGCCCTCGCATGGCCAGTGGAAGGGGAATTTCCTTAACCGTTTGAAAAAGTATGTATCAGTAAGTCAGGCGGTTTCGCAGCTAACAAGCATTGGAAACCTGAAAAACAGGCTACAGATCGCTTATGCGGCGAATCACCTGGTAAACGCGGGTGTGTTCGTTCACCTCTTCGATAAAAGGCTCGTGCTCTAAGTGGTTGGCGGAAATGAGTTTGAGGCGGGTGATGCGGCCTTTTTTATCGGGGAGGCGTTGTACGTACTTGACCCATAAGTTGCCGTTGTTTTTCACGGCGTATATTTTATTGTCCTTGATCTCATGCGCACCGGTGATCGGGCGGCAGATGACGATGTCGCCATTGCTGATGACCGGCTCCATGGAGTTGCCTTTGATGGCGAAAGAAACCAGGCTTTCGCCGGATAGGCCAGGAATGCTGAAATGCTCGTAGTCTTCCACGGCAAATCCCCCCGCGTCCACCTGGGTGCCTGCGAAAGCTTCCGCGGTGGTGTAGAGAATGTTGCCGCGGTATGAAGAAGCCGGTTCCTGGTAGCGTTGGGGCGGCAGGTCAAACCCGAAGGGCGTGCCGATGCCGTCTATCATGTAAGACTCGTTGATGCCGTATTCGCGGCAGATGATACGGGCCTGTTGGTAGTCGATGCAGCGCTTGTCATCGGGGTTGAGGTAAGCGCGCACGATATGGCCGTAGGCGCGGTTGCCGAGGATTTTTTCGGCAAAATCGCCGATGCCTTTGCCGCTGCGGTCGTTCTTGACGATATCGCCTCTTTCTTCAAGAAGGCGGAAAACCTTGATGAACCTGTCGTTCAATTGGCGGCGATCTTCGCGGATCATACGTTTTTGTTTTTATTGCGTTTGAAATCGCCTGCAAGGTAAAACAAATAATTTATTCAAACAAATAATTTTAATTTTTTTTGTTCCTAAAAAAACGGCAGCACGCCGGGTCGTTCCGTTTTAGGAACTTCCTCCTGCTCGGCGAATATGGCATGATTGGGTACCCGCACTACAATGGTAGTTCCGTGCCCCGGACTGCTATCCACAACTACTTCGCCGCTGAGCAGAGCTGCCCGGTTGCGCACGTTGGCCATGCCGGTGCCGGCGACTTTGTCCGGCGCGAAGCCTTTGCCATTGTCCTCTACGGTGAGCACCGCCTCCTCTTCGCATGCGCACTTTGAGGGTGCGCAAGAACAGGGCCACAAACGAAATACTGCATACCAAAAACAGGGCGTACTGCAGGATATTGAGCAAATGCACAAACCGCAAAGGCAGCAGCTGCACAAATAGCAAAAAAGAAACGCTCACGGCAATTGCAGCAAAAAATACGTGGTGGACGGCGCCACCTGCACCAAACAGGTGATTGTGTCAAGGCCTTTCATACGCACCGGAAAAGCGAAGTTTGAAGAGCTGCCGGCCTTTGGTGAAAGGGGAAATCGATACCTGCGGAGTCCTGTTCGATGATCAGGCCGTTCCAATATTGAAATACTTCAATGTGACGGAGGTTGGGATTGGCTATTTCCAGGAGCAGATTTCTGCCGTACGGGGCCGTCCTAAAAGCCGGGATGCGTCCGCCCGACGAAGGGATCCGGCGATCACAAATTAACCCTGAATTTACAAAGGGTGTTTACCTTTGCTGCTGAGCAAAAGCTACTACTACTATGAAAAAAATACACTTTATCCTCCCGGCAATCCTGCTGTTCATGGCTTCGAATTCATTCAGCCAGCCCGACACCAACGCGCTGCGCGCCCATTCTCATGTAACTTTCAGCAACGGGCGCGCCTTCCTCGAATATGAAGGCACAAGAATACTGGAAGACCTGACGCCGCCGCTTTATACCCTCGACCGGCTCATCGGCAATCCTCAAGGCGCCGGCGAGGGGATATCCTTCGATTTCGGCGGGCTGAATGGAAAGCTGTACTATGGCTTCATCCCCTACGGCGATTCCAAACATCCGCATCCGGTGTATTTCCGCGCGCCGGTCAACATTGTCAACGGTAAGGCCTTTGTGAGCATTCTCTCCATGGCAGGCACCTACGATATGGTTGACTGGCAACGGCGCGAACGGGGTTTTCTCGGCTATCGCGTGACGGATGCCGCCGGGCAGATGCTCTACGACGGCATCGTGCAGTTTAAAGGCAAAGGACCTTTCGAGGTTGTTCCTACCATCATTGAGGGGCCTTTTCTCAATTGCCTCAGCGAGCAGGGCGCTATCATTTCCTTTACCACGAATATGCCTGTGCAGGCCGAAGTAGCCGTGGGAGGCAAAGTATTCAAGGATGCCGAAGCAGTGAACAAACACGAAATTGCCGTATCCGGCCTGCTGCCCGCTACTGATTATCCATACACCCTGAGATATGGCGGAGAAGAACTGAGTTTCGCCCTGCGCACCGCCCACAAACCGGGAAGCCGCAAGCCGTTTACATTCACCTACGCCAGCGATTCCCGGGCAGGGCAGGGCGGCGGCGAGCGCAACGTTTGGGGGTCGAACAATTATATTATGAAAAAGATAATGGCCCTGGGGCAAATGAAGCAATCGCGCTTTATGCAGTTTACCGGAGACCTGGTAAACGGCTACGCCACCAACAAGGGAGACCTCAACCTGCAATACGCCAACTGGAAACGCGCCATACAGCCCTTTGCACATTATGCTCCTCTGTACGTGGGCATGGGCAATCACGAGGCCCTGGTACACCGGTTTTTGTATAAAACCGCTACAGACTCCATCGTCTTTTCTATAGACCGCTCGCCTTATGAGACAGAATCGGCAGAAGCTGCCTTCGCTGCAAATTTCGTCAATTCGCTCAACGGCCCCGACAGCGAAGACGGAGCAGCATACGATCCCCGTCCCGGCCAGGCGGATTTCCCATCCTATAAAGAAAATGTGTTTTACTATACCTACGATAACGTAGCCGTGATCGTGCTCAACTCCAACTACTGGTTTGCCCCCTCTGCCGCCCGCTCGACTTATACCGGCGGCGGTTTGCACGGTTACATCATGGACAACCAACTGAAATGGATAGAGGAAACCGTAGCTATGCTGGAGCGCAATAAAAATATCAACCATGTATTCGCAACAGTTCATACTCCATTTTTCCCCAACGGAGGGCATGTACGCGACGACATGTGGTACAACGGCAACAACGAGAAGCGCCCCTGGGTAGCCGGCAAACCCCTGGAAAAAGGAATCATCGAACGGCGCGACCAACTGCTTGACATCCTCGTGAACCGCAGCAAAAAGGTGCGCGCCATCCTCACCGGCGACGAACACAACTACAACCGCCTGCTGCTCACGCCGGAAACTGTGATCTATCCCGAAAACTACGACAAGCCGAAGATCCGCCTTTCCCGCACCATCTACCAGATCAACAACGGCGCTGCCGGCGCGCCCTACTACGCCCAGGAACAAACGCCCTGGACGCCCTGGGTGAGCGGCTTCACCACGCAGCACGCCCTGGTGTTTTTTCATGTGAATGGCAAAAAGATCGCAGTAGAGGTGATCAACCCGGATACTTTAGAGCATGTGGACAGCTTTCA